>JAJRST010000100.1 GCA_024278645.1 bacterium
AAATGGTTTTGCCATTAATCATTTTGTCCCAAATCATTTTGTCTTTGAGGGGCAGCCGCAAGCAAGTCGTACACCTTTACCAGGTGTACGACTTTTTTTCTAGTCGTCAAAAAGTTTTTATTTTGATGTTTCTGAACGAAATGGCCCCGCCATGCTCCTGCAGCAGGATATGGCCCTTTTCCGCTTGGCCAAAGTTTTCAAACTTTTTGAACTTGCTTTCGGCGACGCAGGCGCGAAAATCCTCGCTGCCGCGTTCGTATTGCAGAACCTTGACGCCGTTGAGCCAGTGCTCCACGTGATTGTCCCTGGAGACGACGCGGCTGTCGTCCCATTCGCCGATCGGCCTTAGCGGTTTGTTTTCAATCGTTGGATACAGGTCGTACAACCCGGCAAGCGTGTGAGAATCGTTGGCTTTGATCTTGCCCGATTTGATCGCCTCCTGGTTGGCGTCGTCCAGTATCTAGTATTCCAGGCCAATGCCGCCCTTGCCTGTGGAGAGGTCTTCAACGACATAGTATTTCAGTCCGCTGTTGCCGCCGGGTTTTTGCATTTTCCACTGCCATGTCAGATCAAAATCGGCGAACTGATCCACGGTGATAATGTCGCCCTTGTCGTCCGTTTCCACGCCCGGGGGATTGACGACAAGCTCGCCGTCGACCACGCCCCAGCAGGCCGGAGCGTCGGTGCGATGAATGCCGCGCCAACCGTTGAGGGTCTCGCCGTCAAAAAGCAGGCGCCAGCCGGCCTCTTTTTCCGCCTTTGTCAGCGTGTTGGGGGCGGCGGTTTGATCCTGCTTCCGCGAGCAGGCTGTAAATAAAAAGGCGACGCCGACACAGACCACTGTAAATCTTGTGTGCCATTTCATAATGTTCATCCTTTAATTATTTTGTCCCTAATTATTTTGTCTTATTTATGGACAGAACCCGCTTTAAAGATTACAGGTCGAATCCGTTATTCAAACCTTTTGACATATTCGAGGAACTTTTTCGCCGTGCGATCCAGGTTCTCGATCGAGCCGCCGCCCTCCAGCACTTCGCACATTTCATAGCTGATGTAGCCCCGGTAGCCGATTTCCTTGAGCGTGCCGATGAATGTCTGATAGTCGATGATGCCCTCGCCCATGGGCACGGCGCGCATCACCGGTTTGTGCGCGATATAGTTGGTCAGTTCATGTTCGTAAGTGAAGCGCGGCATGGCGATATAATCGGCGGCGATGGTGTTGATGATGAACGGCTTCATTTTCAAAATGGACTGTCGGATTTCCTCGCTGCTCAGGCCCTCCAGGGTCGGCGACCAGGCGTCCCACCCGGCTTTGACGTTCGGCAAATTAACCTCTTTAAGCAGCCAATACATGGCGTCGTGATGCAGTGCAATGTCGTGATGATTCTGCACCGCCAGGGTGACGCCATATTTGGCCGCCTCCTTGCCGGCCAGTTTCAACCCTTGCGCGACCATACCGTATTGTTTGTCGTATGGAACGCCTTCGCGCTCATAGCCGGTAAAGACGCGCACCATGTTCGTGCCCAGGTCGCGCGCCAGTTTGGCGACCTCGCCGACATACGCCGCCTGAATTTCCACGTTGGGGATGCCCGGCTTGTCCACGCCGGCGGTGAAATCAGTGTATCCGGCCAAGGCGACAAGCGTCAAGCCCAGTTCGTCGATGCGCGCCTTGAGTCGCCTTCGCGCCTCGGCGTCATAGTCCAGCGGCGACACGTGCGGCCGCTTGGCCACCAGCATGACGCCGTCGAATCCGAGTTCTTTGGCTTTGAGTAAAAACTCGTCCACGGTTAATCGCGCCTGGCCGCGCCAGACGCCGGCATAGCTCACCGAGTGCAGGGCTGTTTTCACTTTGAAATCCTTTGCATGGCCGGTTGGCGTTTGTTGCGACAGGGCGGGGAGGGAGCAGACGATGGTCAAAATAATACCAAAGAGAAGCAGCTCTTTTTTCATTTTTGACTCTCCTGAACGTCGGTTAGTGGATATTGCGGTTTCAACAAGCCTGTTCTGACCGCAGCGGGATGAGATAAGAAAATGGCAAAGTCTCTCCCGTAAAATCTGGGCTCTTGCTCATTCAACGTGGAGGACCCAGGATGAACTGGTCAGAACCGAACAATAAAGGGCCTCACGCAAAGACGCCAAGCCGCAAAGAAATCACAATGCTATTTTGCTTTTCCCTGCGTTATGGCGGCTTTGCACGAGCTTTGATCTTTTGCCATTTTCACAAATCGGTTTTATTAGCTTCTAAAGCAGTCCCGGCGCCAGGTCTTCGTATTCGATATCCAGCATCGAGGCCGCGTCCTCATCGACGATGAGTATGGCTTTGCGGTGCATTTGCAAAATGCTCGCCGGGACGCGGGCGCATACCGGGCCTTCGACCGTATCCTTGACTGCTTTCGCTTTGTTCTTGCCGCTGGCCAGGAGAACGATCCAATGCGAGTCCATGATGGTGCCGATGCCCATGGTGATGGCGTATTGCGGAATCTCCTCCACTTTGCCGTCGAAAAATCGCGCATTGTCATCCTTTGTGGATTGCGTCAACGTCTTTATTCGCGTTCTTGAGCCAAGCGACGACCCCGGCTCGTTGAAGCCGATGTGGCCGTTTTTGCCGATGCCGAGAATTTGCAGATCGATGCCGCCGGCTTTTTCCATCTGCGCTTCATACCACTCGCAATAGCGGTTGATGCGGTTGATGTCGCTCACATCGACCATGCCCGACGGAATATGCACATAACGGTCGTTTATATTGATGTGCTTGAACAGATTCTCGTGCATGAAATAGTGGTAGCTTTGCGGGTGCGACGGCGGCAGACCGATATATTCGTCAAGATTAAAAGTGGTGACTTTGGAAAAATCCAGGCCGTCCTCTTTGTGCATACGAATGAGTTCATCATACAATCCCAACGGCGTGCCGCCCGTGGCCAGGCCAAGGACGCAGTT
>JAJRST010000101.1 GCA_024278645.1 bacterium
GGATCGAAACGGCTCAAATCAAGCCCCAGCGGCAGCACCCTGCTTTTTGATGCAATTTCATCAATGGTGCGCAACTCGTTATAATCCGGAAAATGCTTTAGAAATGGGACGAGCGCGTGCAGAAAGGAATCCAGATTATAGCGCGAATTAAAAAAGACCCGATCGGCGGCCAGGGCCGACGCATAGTTGATAAAACCGTAATGGCGATCGCGCTGCCGCGCAACATCGCGGTCGTCCGGCGACCAGGGGTAGGCGAACTGGTTTTCGTGAAAATAGAGAACCACCGGCAAGGCCGCCGTTTTTGCGCGCGTCAGCGAGAGAAAGGTGGTCAGGTCGAGCATATCCGTGGCGACGAGCAGATCGGGATGATAATCCCCCTCCAGGAACCGACGGGCGAGCGTCACCGCGCCGCCGTGCATGCGCCATTTCCAGAATTGACCCTTTAGACTGAGGGTCTCGACCCGATGTCGGCTGAAGCGTTGATAGCCCGACGCCCAGGCGGCGTGCGATCCGGTACAATATGGCTCGAGAATAAGGATTTTCATAAAACTATCGACTCTTGTAAAGCTCATCCCTGGCCGGCAGCAGCCACTTTTTCGCGGTTTTGTGATTCGGGTTCAACCGGAGGCATTTTTCCCATGCATCAATAACCGCCGGCCAATTTTTCTGTTCCCAATATACACATCCGAGGTTGTAATAAGCAACCGCATTGTTCGGATCAAGTTCCAGGGCTGCTTGATGATCGGCGACGGCTTTCAAATTCGCGCAAATTATGGTGAATACTTTGTTGCATTATGCTGTTAAAGTTCTAATTTATTCAAGCAATTTTGAAAAGTTTAGACCAGGATAACGCGAAAAACAGAATGGAGATTTTATGATAGAATGGCTGGCAAACCTCTCCCCCATCGCTCAAACTTTGGTGGGTACGGGTTTCACCTGGTTCATGACGGCGCTCGGAGCCTCTGTGGTCTTTTTATTCAGAACGATCAGCCGCAAGGTTCTTGACGGCATGTTGGGTTTTGCCGCCGGCGTGATGATCGCCGCCAGCTTTTGGTCGCTGCTAAGTCCGGCCATTGCCATGGCCGAGGAGCAAGGCGTAACCCCCTGGATTCCCGCGGTGATTGGATTTCTAACCGGCGGCGTGTTTTTACGACTGGTCGACAAATTCCTGCCGCACGTCCACATGGACAAACCGACGGAAGAAGCGGAGGGCATCAAAACCTCCTGGCGTCGCAGTGTGTTGTTAATTTCGGCGATTACATTGCACAACATTCCTGAAGGCCTGGCGGTCGGCGTGGCTTTTGGCGCCGTTGCGGCGGGCATTCCGGCGGCGTCGTTGGCGGGCGCCGTGGCCCTGGCCATCGGCATCGGCATTCAGAATTTCCCCGAAGGCGTGGCCGTTTCCGTGCCGCTGCGCCGGGAAGGGTTGTCTCGCTTTAAATGCTTCTGGTGGGGGCAGCTCTCCGGTTTGGTGGAGCCGATCTCCGGCGTCATCGGCGCTTTCGCCGTCATCACCATGCGCTCGATCTTGCCTTACGCGCTGGCCTTTGCCGCCGGCGCCATGATCTTTGTCGTCGTCGAAGAGCTCATTCCCGAAAGCCAGGCCGAGGGCAATACGGACATTGCCACCATGGGCGCCATGCTCGGCTTTGCGGTGATGATGGTTTTGGACGTGGCGCTGGGATGATGTCGCCAGGCATTGCGCACGCTATGCCAACATACGGCAATCCTCCCGGACCGGAATGTGGTAAAGTTTAAAAAACCCGCCTTAACAGACGGGCGTGTTCGTCATACCATTTTTACCACCCGGCGAAAATGAAAGCCGTAGATGGACATGGTCACCGCCACGGCGAACTTTTCCGGGCATTTCACCAGCGTATAGCCCAGCAGCTTCCAGTAATACCATTTTCCTCTGTCGAGCAGGCCGATCTTCCACAGCGAGCGCAAAAACGCCAGCACATCGGTCAGCGTCAGCCTGGCTCTGTGTTGCATGTTGTATTCCTGCAAAAATGTTTTCACGCGTTCGTAATATTCCTTTGGCGAGTAGATCGTCTCCAGGATTTGTTTGTAACCTTTTACAAGCGTCTGGTAATTCATTTTCGGAACAAAGTTGAGCGAGCCGTCCATGTTGTTGCCGGAGGCGACATCCAGCAGGCGGTTTTCGGCCTGCAGGCGACGATAGAGCTTGGTGTGGGTTGGCGCGCTCAGGAGACCGACCATGGCCGTGGCAATGCCGCTCTTTTGGATGAACTCGATTTGTCGCGCAAAAATGGACGGCGTATCGCTGTCAAAGCCGACGATAAAGCCGCCGGAGACGACGAGGCCGTGACGCTGCAACGTTTTCACAGAGGCCACCAGGTCGCGTTTCTGATTCTGTTTTTTGCCGCATTCGGCCAGTCCTTCTTCCGCCGGCGTTTCGATGCCGACAAAAGCATGGTTGAACCCGGCCTGCACCATCAGGTTGAGCAGCTCTTCGTCGTCGGCCAAATTAATGGACACTTCGGTGGTAAAATGAAACGGATAGTCGCGATCCTTGGACCAACGAATGAGCGCAGGCAACAATTCTTTTTTTAACACGGACTTTTTGCCAATGAAATTATCGTCCACGACAAATACGGCGCCGCGCCAGCCGTGATCGTACAGCGAATCCAGCTCGGCCAAAAACCGGGGCGTCGACTTTGTGCGCGGAATGCGGCCGTTGAACATGGTGATGCTGCAAAACTCGCAGTCGAACGGACAGCCGCGCGAATACTGCACGCCCATGCCGGCGTACTTTGACATTTTCAGCAAATCCCACTTTGGGATCGGCGTTTCCGAAAGTTGCGGGAATTCCGACGACTTGTACACCCTTTTAGCGTCGCCGTTTTTGAGATCGTGCAAAAACGGCGGCAGCGTGTTCTCGGCTTCGTTCAATACAAAATGATCGACGCCGAGCATCTCTTCATAGTCCGTTGTCGCCATCGGTCCGCCGGCCACCACTTTGACGCCCAGTTGGTTGCAGCGGGTGACGACGCGGTTGAACGACTGACGCTGGACATTCATGCCGCCGAGAAACACATAATCCGCCCACAGCAAATCGCGGTCGTAAAGTTTTGATACGTTCATGTCGATAAGCCTTTTTTCCCATTCAGGCGGCAGCATGGCGGCCACGGTGATCAGACCGAGTGGAATGTCCGATGCTTTTTTGGAGATGAATTTAATGGCATTGGAGAAGCTCCAAAAGGTGTTGGGAGTCTCGGGATTGACGAGAAGAATGTTCATGGGATTTCTCCTTTTGTTTGAGTTTACAAGTAAAAATACGAACTTTATAAATATATGTTTGTAAAAGAAGTGTAAATAAAAAGATTACTATTTTATGTTGGCAAAAAATGGCTTACTTTTCCACGGCGCCGGGATAAGAGGCGTTTATCATTTATTTTAAACTTTGTTTTTCCATGCGCAACAAAAGACAATTGTCGTTTTCCATCGTCATGTTTGTCCTCGCTCAACTGACCTGGTTTCTGTTGATGGGACTGTTTATTTACCGCTTTTTCATCGCGCGAAACCTGGTGAGCCAGATAGAAGGACAGGTGTCGATCTCCGTGGATTCGACATCGACGAGCCTGTTCATTCTCGTCGGCGGCAGCATCCTCTACGTCGTCGTGTCGGTCGCCATGTCGATCATCTTTAAAAATTACAGCTCGCAACTGCGACTGACCGGCATGTACGATACATTCATCGCCAACATGACGCATGAACTGAAATCGCCGCTGGCGTCCATTCATCTGCACCTGGAGACGCTCAAGTATCGCGACATGACGCAGCAGCAGCGTCGGCAATTCGTCGATATGATGCTCAATGACGCCACCCGCCTGTACAGTCTCATCAATGCCATTTTAAAGATTTCAGCCCTGGAGCAGAAAAAGGACGTCTTTGAAGTTCAGGTGCACCGGGCGGATGCGGTTATACGGTCGATCATTGAGGAGGCGCGATCTCAATTCAGACTGCCCCCGGAGGCGCTGATCCTGGAAGGCAAAGCCAATGTCGATTGCGTGCTCGACAGAAAGGCGCTGAAAATTGTCTTTGACAACCTGATCGACAATTCGATAAAATACACGCTCGATTCGGTTCGCATCAACGTCAGACTTGAGGTGACGCCGAAAACAATCCTCATCGAATTCAGGGACAATGGCATCGGCATCTCGCCAAAAGACCAGAAAAAAGTATTCAACAAATTTCATCGCACCGCCGGGCGTCATTCGCCCAACGTAAAGGGCGCCGGCCTTGGGCTTTATTGGACGCGGGAAATCATCCGCTATCATGCGGGAACCATCTCGGTGGTCAGCGAGGGTGAAGGCAAGGGCGCCACATTTATAATCGAACTGCCAATTTACCAGGTGTCAAAGACGAGATATTTAAATAATTTGATAAAGTGGACAAATCGCAAAAAACGTCAACAGGACCGGCTCTATGAAAAAACAAACATCTGAAAAAAATGCCATCTTGTTAGTCGAGGACGAAGACTCCCTGGCCGCCGGGTTGGAATTTAACCTCGTTGCCGAGGGATTTACCGTCAAACGCGCCAGGGATGGCCGCGAAGCGATTGACTTTTTTTACACCGGGGAGTTTGATCTTGTCATTCTTGACATTATGCTTCCCTATAAAGACGGTTTTGAAGTGGCGGAAAAGATACGCGAAACAGCGCCGCAGACGCCAATTCTCATGCTCACGGCGCGAACCAAAGTTGAGGATCGAATCCGCGGCCTGGAAGTCGGGGCCGACGACTATATGGTCAAGCCTTTTCACCTGCAGGAGCTCTTGGCCCGCATCAAGGTCATGCTGCGGCGCAAGGCCTGGTATCGCCAGGTGACGGAGGAACAGCCGATTTTCTCCTTTGGCGACAACCGGATCAACTTTAAAACGTTGCAATGCCGCACCGGAAAAGGCATGATCAGCCTGACGCAGCGCGAAGCCATGCTGCTGCGCTATCTTGTCGATCACGAAGGAGAAATCATTTCGCGGAAAGAGCTGCTGGAGCAAGTCTGGCATATCAGCGGCGATGTGGATACCAGGACCGTGGATAATTTTATTGCCAGGCTGCGCAAGTATTTTGAACCCGATCACCAAAAGCCTGTCTATATCAAAAGCGTTCGCAGCGCCGGCTATATTTTTAATTCAAACCCGGAAGATAAATAAGGCTTGCAAGTTTCTTCATTCAAAATATTTTCAAATTGATTTCCACTCTATTTTTACGTAAATTGTCTGCTCAAAATCTTCAGCATTTTCACTCTCAAATCAATTCTGAAAATCGAACCGATACATCGCTACAGGAGGATTCGAATGTCAATCAAAGGCAATGCTGTGTACGCCCAGTCCGGCGGCGTCACCAGCGTCATCAATGCATCCGCTTACGGGGTCATCAAGGCCGCTATGGAAGCAGACTTTATTGAAAATATATATGCCGGTCTGTACGGCATCAACGGCATTTTGGAAGACAAGCTCATAGACATCGCCCGGGAGTCAAAAGTGGCCATCGAGGGGCTGCGCTATACGCCCTCGGCGGCGTTCGGCTCGTGCCGCAAAAAGCTGCCCAGCCTGGAAGAGAACCGCGCCGACTTTGAA
>JAJRST010000102.1 GCA_024278645.1 bacterium
GGCGACGACCCGCCCCTCTTTTTTGAGGCGGTAGACCTCGAATTGACCGTTCGAGGCGTAAAAGCCCTTGGCGGGGAGGACAACGCCGTCATGGACATAATCCGCGTCGCTGAAATTGGCGGCGACCCGCCAGCCGTTATCGAATGTGGTCTCCTGCACCTGCCAGTCCGCGGAAAGCATCCGGTGATCGGTCATGCGCGCGAAACCGGCCTCGCGGAAGACCGAGGCGGCCAGGTGATAGCTGGTCAAAAATTTCTCCCGATTGATTTGCCAGTGCCTCTTGTTCAGCGGCATGAACAGCGGCATGGAGGCGTAGAGAATGTTGAACAGATCCTTGTCGTCCCACCAGGCGGGGACTTTGGAGACGCCGTCGCCGGTGTACCAGGTGGCGACGTGAACATCGTGGTAGACCAGCCCATGCAAGGGAATGCGCGCCGCCGCATTGACGTTGTAGCGGATGAACCCCTCGCCGGGGTCGTCGACGGGCGTGGCCCAGTCGTAGCCGGCATTTTCGGCCGGGGCAATGGTCATCGTGCCCTCGCCCCAATCGACAACCGGAAAGGTGGCTTCGCGCGCCTCTTCGCTGCCGGTGACCAAGCCGAATTCATTTTTCACTACGTTCAAAAGCTGTTTGCGATAGTCGTTGTCTTGCCGCCGCGTTAAGGGATGATCGGATGACCAGCACTCCATGAGCGCCGACGCCGTCTCCACATCGATAAAGCGGGCGTTGTAGCGATGGCTCTGCAACTCCTCGGCGATCCACCGGCGGGCGTAATCCGCGTGCGTTTGCGAGCAGGTATAGTACCCTTGAAACGGCGTGCCGTCGTTCAGGTAGGCCAGCCAGCCTTCGTGCAGCGAGCCGTCGCCGTCCACCACTACATCCTCGGGATAACCTTCGGTGCGATACCAGGGCAGATCGGGGTGCGACGGCGGCCACACGTCCGTGTAGATGTCGTAGCGGCTGGACAAGTAGCCGAGAGCGTTGAGCGAGTCGATGAGCGTGCTGAAATTCTCCTCGGTATACCAGCCGCCGCCGAGGGAAAAGATGGCGCGATCGACGCCGAAATTGACCATTTCATTCTTGAATGTATTTCGACGAAACCACCAGTCCAGCGCCCAAAAATCCACGGCGCCGCGCAGTTTGTCCACGTTGGGGTTGTCGGCGATTTTTTCCGGCCAGGTTTTCACATAACCCAGCTCTTCCACATGGCGGCGATACCACCGGCACATTTCGACATAGCCGTCGTCGGAGACAAAGGTGTAATAAAAGGTACGGTCATGGCCGAATCGGTGCTTGCTGGGGGCGTGCACAAACTGCATGGCAAACCGACCGCCCTGTTGCTTAAAATCGATGCCCGTATCCCACGGGTCGTCGGAAACGATCATATAGCCGCTACGCAGATCGGTGACCCCCATAAAAGCCATGCTCGCTTTCCACTGCCAAAAATCAAAACCCCACGGTGGAAATTTTGACGCGACCGGCTCGATGACCCCGGCCGCGTGCGGGATGATGAAATAGTCGTTCGCGTTCGTGGGGATGACGCCGGGAAAGTGGATCGCCTGCGACAGGCGCGCCTCGGGGTCGGCGGCAAGACGAAAGGCGACGCTGTTGTCCTGCAGGGAAAGATGAACGTCGACCGGAAAATCATCGGGGAGGTAAAGGCAGTGAAACAGCAGTTCGTTGTGCGAGGAATCGACGCTTTCAACCCACAGCACGTTGCTGCCGCCGGTGGTATAACGCTTTTGTGCGCGTTTATCAGTCATCTCAAAAGAGAGGTCGGCCGTGCGCGCGACGACCCTGAGGCGTGCGTTTTCCAGCGTCAGGCTGCGCTCCACGGGCGGCGTCCCGGACGAATAAAATTCGACGTCGTCGATGTAAAGATCGCACTCGCCGTCGCCGATAAAACGCGGCCAGACATAGCTCACGCCCTGCGTAATGACCACGCGGGTGGTGAATTGGCGAAAGGCGTCGCTCGTTTCCTCGAAATCGCGAATGGCATAAACCCAGTCCGTCACCTCTTTCGCCGCGTCAAAAGTGGCGAAGCCCATGCCGGCCGATCCGCCCAGGCTGCGAACGTCGACCCAGGCCGTAAAGGTGTACATGGCGCCGGCTTGCACGGGTACATATCCTTCCGGTTTGAAAGACCAATCCCGAACGCCCCAGTGTTTTATGTGCGCCGCCCGGCTTCCGGAATGCACCGGCTGCGAGACGATCTCCGACAGACCGGCGCCGGCGTCCCGCGTCCACAAGTCATCCCAGCCGTCGCCGCCGTTTTCAAACCCGGGGTTGGAGATGAGGTTTTGGGCGAAAGCAACGCCGGTCAGGAGGAGCAGGCCTAATGTTAAATTTCGCAGCATGTTTTCCTCGTTTTTTATATTCTCTGCTCCTCAAGGGATAGCCCTCGGGAGGTTGTCGAAAAAGTGAACGACCCCGGTGGTCCAAAGGAGGCCGGGTGTCGCAACTTTCTTAAAATCAAAACACGCCAAACACCCCGAGTCCGCCGTTCGGCGGATATCCGAGTTCTTTCGACCGTCTCCGGGAATGTAGATATTAATCAAAGCCAAAAGCAAAGAGAAGCGCAGGCTTTATTTGTCGCATCTTTCCCGGGGATAATTTTGTAATATAGGAACCTATTTTGCCTTTGGATACGGTCTGGATGTGATCAAAGTTGATGGCGCAGGTCGTTTTCATTCCATCGCTCTCATCAAGAATGATTTCCGTAGGAATATCTCGAACCGTTGATGTAATAGGAACGATTGTGATCTCGGCAAGAAACCGGATGGCCGATGTCCTTGTTAAAATGAGCACAGGCCTCTTTTTATCCGGGGAACTGAACTTGTACCAGCGAATTTCACCACGCTCCATCATCCCCCCCAATCTTGTTCATCTTCCCAGACATCGAACTCGCCTGGTTTGACCGGTTTTTTCATGTAGCCTTGCCGGTGTTTTTCTTCCATTTCCTGAATTCTTAATCGTTCAATTTGCTTTTGCAGCGATTCACGGATGAACGCTGAACGAGTGATCTTTAAATCTTTAATCACTTTGTCTACTTGCTTCAACAGCTCTTCATCCAATGTCATTTGGATTGTTTTCATACAAACGCCTCACTATATTTATATATGATAATATCTATACATCTATAGCTATAAATATAGCTATAAGAATGAGTATTGCAAGCAAAATTTAACGCCGTTTGTAAAAGGGCGAGCAAAGGCATGCAAACCTATTTTCCCATAATCACCACAATCGAATTTGGCGGCAGGTTCACCCCGCCATCGCAGGCGACGGCCGCCGGCCGCTCCGGCGTCGCTTTGATGAGCGGCGTGTTTTGAAACAAATCGACGCGGACGTCGACGGCATGATCGTACGCGTAATTCACCGCCACCACGGCCTTTTTGCCGGTCTTGCGATGAACGAACACGGCATAGTCTTTAAAAGGCTCGCCATTGGCCGTCACCTCGGCCCCAACCGTGTGTATGAATTCGCCATCCCACAAAAAGTCGCTGTAACGCCGGCGCAGGGCGTCCACCTTTTTGCCGTATTCGATGGTCTGCGGAAACTCGTCCAGGCGACCCTTAAAGTTGCGCGGTTCGTAGCTGATGATGTAGCGGTTCATCAGCGCCAGGTTGATCATGTTGCGGTCGTTGTACCCGGCCACGGCGATCATCATCTCTTCATCCGGGGCCACATAGCGGTGCAGGGGCACGTGATTCAAATCGACGCGAAAATAGGACAGATGATAGTGACGGAACTCCAGGTCATAGTTGCCCTCGCCGGCGTACAAATAATCCGGCTTTATTTCATCGCTGATGCGATGAAACCCCTCGGCGAGCCGGGCGTCGCCGGCGTAAATATGCGCGGGAACGTGGTGGCCGTGCGTCTGGTCAAAGCAGTAGCGAGCGCCGCCATGGTGCTGGTTTTCGTCGTACAACATGCCGTCGGCGCCCAGGTCGATGGGCTTGCGAAACTCGCGGTCGGCGATTTCTCGCCACCCGGCCGCCAGGTGACACATCGGCGCAAAGCGATGCGTGTTGATGCCCGCCAGTTGCGTCGCGGTCTGGTAGGCATAGCCGCCATGATAATGCGGGTCGCCGTAAGGGTCCTTGCTGACATATTTGATCAGTTCGTCGCCATACCACGGCTGCGACCGGTCGGCCCAGGTGTACTTTGTGAACAGGATGATTTTAACGCCCATCGCCTGCACCGCGGCGATGGCCTCGCGCAGCTCCTCCCACGTCCCCAGGCGGGGATCGATGTCGTGCGACGGGTTGCCCTTGTCCTGGCCGCCGACAGTCCAGCCGGTCACCTGAATGGCTTTGACGCCATGTTTGGCGCAGTCCTCGCCGATTTGCACCAGGTCCTTGTAGGTGTAACGAATGTCGTCCTCGGGATTGTTGACATGAATCTGCTGCCAGGAATGCACCGACGTGAACCATTGCGGTTTGCGCGGCGCCTTGAACCGGGTTTTTCGCCACTTTTTATAGATGTCGGCGCCGCTGTGCCAGTCGCCCTGGTACGGCTGCAAGACGATGGGCCGCAGGTCGACGGATTCGCCCGGA
>JAJRST010000103.1 GCA_024278645.1 bacterium
GAACATGTAATGCATCCCATAAACAAAATAAATATAGGCAACGCCGCCCCGGCCAAACATGACGGCATTGCGCACGGTTCTTCGCTTGGATGCATGACTGGCGCTATCCCCCTGTCCATAGTAGGCCTCCACCTCGCTAATGACGCCGACCAGTCTCTGCGAATCGATTTCACGAACGATCTTTGCGCCCAAAAGATCGCACGCAACCGTAGCCGTATCGCGTTCGTAAAACGGGCGTGTCAGAACCCTGTTCGCATCTTGCATTGCGCCTACATCCCGTCGCCAAATCGAATCGCACGGCTGCCGAACCGCCGGCGGATGGCATCCATGGCCTCGGAGACGGCGATTATTTTCGGATCTTTCTCATCTCCAAACAAACTTAACTGCCGCTGCGCGGCGGCAAGGGCGCGCAGGTGAAGCGTCATTTTGCGCACGCGTACACGGCGCGTCAAAACGCGGTCGAACACGGAACGCAGGATCGACTTTAATTCAATTTCGTTATCCAACGGCCGAAACCGCTGTTGCGCGCTGTTTTCCTTATAGTCCGAATACTGAATGTGCAGCACAAGCAGACTCGTGTTCAGCTCCTTCTCGCGCAGATGCATAACCGCCTCCGCCAGCAGTCCGTAAAGCAACTTCAGAAGGACGTCATAATCGTTGCTGTCTTCGTCGAGCTGAATCCGTTCCACGATTTCCGGGGCGCGCCTGGGCGGTCGCACCGGTCGATGGTCGATGCCCTGCGCCCGTTGATGCAGAATGACGCAAAAACGACCAAACACGGCGTGAAGCGCTTCCGGCGGGATGGCGGCCAACTGGCGGTTGATTTTGACGTTGAGGTCCAGCAGCTCATCTCGCACCCTGCTGCGGACGCCGGGCAAATAATCTACGCGCAGCGGCGCCAAAAAAGGCGCTTCGTCGCCGCGTTTGACGTCGCACAAGCCGCTTTGTTCGCCGATGTCGACGATAAAATCCGAAGCGACCTTGCTGACCAGCTTGTTGCTGGCGACGCCGGCCGAGGCCCCGAGTCGCAATCGCTGTTGAATTTCCCGTTGCGCCTTTGCGGCGGCGTCCTTGACGCGGCCAAACAGTTTTGACGTGCCGCTCATATCCAGGTAGGCGTGGCCGTAGCGCAACGGCTCCAGCACGGGGGTGAATTCACCGAGGATGTCGATCATCGCCTGGGTGATGCGCCAATACAAGGCCTCGTTCGGCGGCAACACATGCAGATCGGGACAGTTTTTCAGCGCCTGATGCAGCGCCATGCCGCGATAAACGCCGTTACGCCGCGCTTCATCCGAGGCCGAATATACCAGGGAGCGCGGCCCCGCCTCGATCGCCACGGCGACGGGCCTGTCACGCAGGCGCGGCTCCAACACGCGCTCCACTGCAATGGGGAAATTGGCGACCTTTATGTGGATGATGTTGTGGGACATATCGACCATGATTTATTTTATTTCAGGCGACTGTTCAATGAACTGCATCGAGTGCAAATTTCGAACCTGACCGCTAATTTCTCGAAGCGAATTACGCCAATGTTTTGACGCCAACTTGTTTGTATGCTCTCATTCGCGTCATTCGCACAATTCGCGTAATACGCGGTCTGCTTGTAGTCAAGCCACCCTTGCATAAATAATCAACCCAAGCCCGATGATAAAAAAAACAAACATGCCGACGATGAGCTTGTTCGTGCCCTTTGGCGCGTTGACAAATTCCTTCCAGATGAACACGCCCCAGAAAGCGGCGACCATTGTGGCGCCCTGCCCGAGGCCGTAGGAAATGGCGAATCCAGCCGCGCCGGAGGCGATGATGCTGAATGACATGCCGATGCTCCAGATGACGCCGCCGAGAATGCCGATGAGATGCAGACGCAGGCTGCCTTTAGTGAAATAATCCCTCGGCGACACCGGTTCGCCGGCGAGCGGCTTGAACATGATGGCGGTGACGAAAATGATGTTTGAAAGAAAAAGGCCGAGGGAAAAGATGACCACCGCTGTGTAGGGCGTCAGCAGCCCCGCCTGCGGATTGGCAAAATCCGGCGCCATGGAAGCGGCGACAAAACGATAAAAGAAGCCCATGGCCACGCCGGCGATGACGGAAATGACCAGGCCCTTGACGATGCTTTTATTCTCCTGCATCGGCAGTTTGCCATAAATAATGGCATCCATGACGATGGCGGCGGCGACCAACGCCACGCCTAAAAACAGGACGACCGGATTGCCGACTGGCGTAGCGATGTAGTTTGTCACCACGCCGATGACCAAAGCCAGGCCGATGCCGACGGGAAAGGCCACGGCCATGCCGGCAATGTCGATGGCGGCGACGAGCAGAATGTTCGCCAGGTTAAAAATGACGCCGCCCAAAAAAGCGGAAGTCAAGGCGCCGGAACCGGCCTGCGACAGATCCGCCAGAAAGGGTCTGCCCTCGGCGCCGATGCTGCCCATGGTAAACGCCAGCAGCAAGGCGAGCGCGAGCACGCCGATGGAATAATCCCAATAGAAAAGCTGAAACCGCCACTCCTTGCTGGCCAATTTCTGAGTATTCGCCCAGGAACCCCAGCACAGCATGGTGATAAAACACATAAAAACCGCCAGTGCGTACGACTGAACAATAACCATTATTTTGCCCTTTCTTCATTGTGCGCCGGATAATTCTTGCCGATTAATTTTCACATTCACTTTAACAAACTCTTTCGCTTCTCATAAGCCCTGTGAAATCCTGCTCATCTCTTCGTCGCTGAAATAAACATCCTCTCCCAAAGCCGAGGGCGTCCAGCTTTGCTCCAGCTCGCCCGGCGTCGGCTCTGCCACAGGGATGACGAACCATTCTGCTCCATCCGCATCTTTTTCAATGCGGCCGCCGCTGCGCACGACCGCCTGTCGCGCCAGCTTTTCACTCACCTCGATGAGCGTCGCAAAATTATAATCCGTATAGGAAAAGATCGTCTCGGCATCCAGGGCGCTGACATATTTTGCATCAAGATTCGAAAATCCTATTGTGGTGAATAAAACTCCACCCGCGTTTGAGGGGTTGCAATCGGAATCCTGCCCACAGCGCGTGGCAATGACGATCGTTTTATCGGGATCGCCCCGGCCATATAAAAGCCCCATGACAATGTAGGCGCCATTGATCTTTGCATCGATGTTAAAGTCGGCATCCGCGCCGCCGCAGGAGAAACGTCGATAGTCCGGGTTGTCCTGGTATTTGGCCTCGATCAGCTCCCATGTCTTCTCCCAGTCGTCCGGGTATTGCCGATGCCACGCCACGACGTCGGAGACGGCCTCATGGTATTGACTGCCCTTTGGGATGCAGCGAAGACCGGCCTGAATGATTTTATTCACATCGTTCTCAAAAAACGCCTCGGCGTACATGCCGGCGACAAACTGGCCGCCATACAACCCGTCGCCATAATTCATCAGCCGTCCGAATCTTTCCCCCAGTTCCATGGCCCGTTGCGGCATGCCCGGCGAGATGAGGCCGGCATAGTCCGCCTCGATCTGGTAGTCTATATCGTCGGCGTGCGCATTAAAAGCCGGGTGACCGGACCAGGGCGGCGCGATGCCTGATCGCAGGTTGTCGCGCCCCGCTTTGTTGGCGTGCCAAAGTCTGTATCGGCTGTTGGCGAAATCAATGCCCGCCTGGCGAATATCGACGTCCGGGCCGTATAGTTCCAACGTTCGCAAAAAAGTCATTTCCACATAGAGGTCGTCTTGTTGAAATTGATTGACCATCTCCGGCCGCCATTTCGGCATCGCCTCTTTGGGGATGATTTTGCCCCGCCAGCGAAACTCGGTCGGCGCGCCCCAGCCGACGCCGACCATCTGCCCCACCCAGCCGGCTTTCATTTTATCCACATAATCGACGACCTTGATTCTCCGATGCGTGTCCGGCGGTTTGTTGCAGGATGAAAGCGTCAGCAGCACCAAAAACAGAGCAACAAAACTTTTCATAAAATCCTCCCGAAAGATATGCAAGAGATCGGCGTTTGGCGACAACACTCCACTGTTTAGCTCTTAGCTTACAACTTGAGATTTGCTCCTATATTTTGCGTCAAATACAAATCCAGCAACCGTTTGAGGAACTCGTCCTTGTTGATGTGCAACGCCACTTTACTGTTCGGCTCCTTGCTCTCATCGATGACCGTATAGCCGCCGTCGATCACCTTGACGTGCGCCGGCCGCGTGGTGAACAGGTCCGGCCACAA
>JAJRST010000104.1 GCA_024278645.1 bacterium
ATCACCGAGCCTTACTTGTCGCGCGATCACACGGAGCGCATGTTGCAGGAGATGGGAGTGAAACTACATTCTTCGGCGGCGCTCACTGCCGTCAAGGGGCCGACCGAGTTGAATGCCTGCGATATCGACGTGCCCAGGGATATTTCCGCGGCCGCCTTTTTCCTGATCGCCGCGGCCCTGATGCCGGACTCCGAAGTCATTATGGAAAACGTCGGCGTCAACTTGACGCGCAGCGGCATCCTCGATGCACTGGCATCCATGGGCGCCAATTTTGAAATTGAAGATGAGGTTGAAATCAACAACGAACCGCGCGCCAGAATCATCGCCCGCTCTTCCCGGCTGAGTGGCGCAACTTTGGGCGGCGGCATGATTCCCCGCATCATCGATGAAATCCCCATTCTTGCTGTCGCCGCGACCAAAGCGGATGGCGTCACCACCATCAAAGACGCCGGCGAGCTGCGGGTGAAAGAATCGGACCGCCTGACGGCGATCGCTCAAAATTTACTGCGCATGGGCGCCAAGGTGCGCGAGCAAAAGGATGGCCTGGTCATTACCGGGCCGACGCCGTTGCACGGCGCGGAGATCGAAAGCTTTGGCGATCATCGCATTGCCATGGCCTTTTCCATTGCCGCGCTTTTGGCCGACGGCGAAACGGTCATCAAGGATGTCGATTGCGTCGGCATCTCGTTTCCGAATTTTTATGACAACCTGGAGTCGGTCTGCAGTGATTAGCGCACGGACGAAATTATTTGCGGTTATTGGCGACCCCATCGCGCACAGCCTTTCGCCGGTCATGCAAAACCGGTTCATTAGTCAATTCGGCCTGGACGCCGTGTACACGGCTTTTCATGTGAAAAACAGCGATCTGCGAGCGTGCGTCGACGGTATGCGCGCCATGGGCATACGAGGCTTGAACGTCACCGTGCCGCACAAGGAAGCGGTGCTGCCTTTTGTCGATCAGGCGTCAGAGGAAGTGCAGCTTTTGGGCGCCGCCAACACGTTGAAGAACGATGACGGCCGCATCATCGCTTTTGTCACCGATCCCTACGGATTCGAGCAGTCGCTTGCTGAAAAGTCGCGTTTTAAGGACGCCGGCGTGTTGCTGTTCGGCGCCGGCGGCGCTGCGAAATCGGTCGCCTTTGCACTGGCGCGGCTGGGCGTCAAAAAGCTGATCATCCACGATCTTGTCGACGAAAAGACGCGCGAGCTTGTAGCATTATGCCGCGATGGATTTGGCCTGGCCGACGTCTCGGCCCTCGCCGACCTGTCGGCGGATTTGAACGAGGTGATCGCCGAGACGCCGATTCTCATCAATGCCACCGCCGTGGGCATGCACCCGCTGCATGAAAAATCGGTGATCGAGGACTTGGCGCCGGTTTCGAAAAAACATTTTTGTTTTGATCTGGTCTATAATCCTGGAAAAACAAAATTCTTACGTTTGGCTGAAAAAACCGGGGCTGCCGTGCAAAACGGTCTGGACATGCTCATTTTTCAGGGGTTGAAATCCCTGCGAATCTGGACCGATGAGGAGCTTGAATTAACGCCTGATCAACTTGGGCAGGTGCGCAGGATAATGAAGGAACAACTGGGAATTGATGAGTAAAATACGATTTTTAACCGCCGGCGAGTCGCACGGACAGGCGCTGAACACCATCATCGAGGGCATGCCCGCCGGTCTTGAATTGTCGGAAGAATATATCGCAACGCAGTTGCAGCGCCGGCAGCGCGGCTATGGCCGCGGCGGCCGTATGCAGATAGAAAAGGATCGCGCCCGGATTCTATCCGGCGTTCGCTACGGCAAGACGCTCGGCAGTCCGATTTCGCTGTTGATTTTCAACAAGGATTGGCCGAACTGGACGCAGAAAATGTCGGTGGCGCCGGTGCGGAATCCAACGGAAAAACTGCAAATGCCGCGGCCCGGGCACGCCGATTTCGCCGGCATGGTCAAATATCGCATCGACGACTTGCGCAATATTCTGGAGCGCTCCTCGGCGCGGGAAACCACCATGCGCGTCGCCGCCGGCGCCCTGGCCCGACGCCTGCTGGAGCATTTCGGCATAAGGATTTACGGCCACGTTCAGCGAATCGGCGCCGCGGCCTCGGATTTTTCCGCCGTCTCTTTTTCGAAAAAGACGCCGCAATCGCAGATCGAGGAGTTTTTTCAGCGCGCCGAAGAATCGCCCGTGGCCTGCGCCGATGAACGGGCGACGAAAGAGATGATCGCCCTCATAGACGAGGCCAAGGAAAAAGGCGATTCCCTGGGCGGCGTTTACGAAGTCGTCGCCATTGGCGCGCCCGTGGGACTGGGAAGCCACGTGCATTGGGACCGCAAACTTGATGCGCACATCGCATCCGCGATGATGAGCATCAACGCCATGAAATCCGTGGAGATCGGCATGGGCCGCGACGTCGGTTCCGTCTTTGGCAGCCAGGTGCACGACGAGATTTTTTACAACGAATCCGACGGCTTTTACCGCAACCGCAACCACGCCGGCGGCATCGAAGGCGGCATGAGCAACGGCGAACCTATAGTCGTGCGCGTGGCCATGAAGCCGCTGCCCACCATGCCGACGCCGTTGCAATCCGTGGACGTCGGAACCAAACAGCCGAAAGAGGCGCACTTTGAACGGGCCGACGCCTGCGCCGTGCCGGCGGCCGTGGTCGTCGCCGAAGCCATGCTCGCCCTGGTGCTCGCCAATGCGCTTGCCGACAAGGTCGGCGGCGATTCCGTGGAAGAAATGATGCGAAATATCGAGGGACTGCCCGATGCTCCCCTGGACTGGTAAAAATATTTATTTTCTGGGATTCATGGCTTCCGGCAAGACGCGCATCGGCAATGAATTCGCGCGTCTGCTCGGTTGGCCCTTTCATGATACGGACAAGTTGATCGAAGAAAAGGCCGGAAAAAAGATAAGCCGGATATTTGAAGAAGAAGGGGAGGCCGCTTTCCGCAACCTGGAGACGCAGGTGATCAAAGAAGCCGCCCTGAAAAAGAACAACGTCATCGCCCTCGGCGGCGGCGCCGTTCTTCGCGATGAAAACTGGCGCTATATCTCCGCTTCCGGCGTCACCATCTGCCTGACCGCACCGGTGGAAATACTCTCCAAACGTATCGCGCGCAGCCAGCATCGCCCCCTGATGGCCAATTTGTCCGACGAAGAGCGGGTGGCGAGAATTAAGGAAATGCTGGCCGAGCGGCAGCCCTACTACGATCGCGCGCAATTTACATTCAAAAGCTTTGACGACCGGCCTGTGGACGATTTTGTGCGCCACATCTTTGACACACTGCTGGAAAAACTATGAGAATTGTAAACGTCGACCTGGGCGAGCGCAGCTACCCGATCTATGTTCAGGCAGGCTTGCTCCCTCAACTTGCCAATGTTTTGAAGAAACACAATCTCGACGAACGAATATTCGTCATCACCGACGACAACGTCAAGTCGTTATACGCCGAAAAGGTCCTTGCAGAGTTGTTGGACGCCGACATGCAAGCCAAGCTGCTGGTCATTCCCGCGGGCGAACGTTCGAAATCCCTGCAACAGTCCGACATCCTGTATACGCGCCTGCTCGAAAGCAGGGCTGACCGCAATTCCGTTGTCGTCGCCCTGGGCGGCGGCGTCGTCGGCGACCTGGCGGGTTTTGTCGCCGCCACTTTTATGCGCGGCGTGCCTTTTGTGCAAGTCCCGACCACCGTATTGTCCCAGGTGGACAGCAGTGTGGGCGGAAAGGTTGGTGTCAATCATCCGTTGGGAAAAAACCTGATCGGCGCTTTTTACCAGCCGCGATTTGTTCTCATTGATCCGGACACGTTAAAAACGCTACCGCAGCGGGAAATTCGCGCCGGTTTTGCCGAAGTGATAAAGTATGGATTCATTCACAGTCGGGAGTTTTACGATGCCGTCGCCGCGCATCTCGACGCCTTGTTCGATTTAAGCGATCCTGAACAGCTTGAATCGACGCTTTACACCAGTTGCCGGATCAAGGCGGAAGTGGTGTCGCAGGACGAAAAGGAATCCGGACGGAGCGCCATATTGAATTTCGGGCACACGGTCGGCCATGCCATCGAAGCGCTGACCGGTTATGCTCAATTTTTGCACGGCGAGGCGGTTGTGCACGGTATGAAAGCGGCGCTGCATCTCTCTTTACAAGCGGGCTGGCTTTCGGAGCAAAGCGTTCAAGAGGCCGTTGAATTGCTGCGACGTTTTCAGGCGCCGCCGTTGCCGGCGGATATGAGTTTCCGGGCTTTGTCCGAGGCCATGCAAAAGGACAAAAAGCGCTCTTCCAAGGGCCAGTTGTGGGTGCTGTTGCAGGATATTGGCCGCTCGCTGTTGACCCGAGATGTGAGCGAAGAGCAGGCGAGGCGCGCCGTGGAATTCATGCTCGGCGAGAGCTGAAACGCAGTAAAGTCTAACTGGTTGTTTTTCGACCGAATCCGGCAAAAGTTGAATTTGACAGTTGGATTTTGGGATTTGGGAGTTGGAATTTCCGGCTTGCCGGTTTAAGAATGGGGAATCGTCGATATGGCAAAATCATCGCAACAGAGAACATTTTATGACATTCATTGCCACGCCATGAACCTGACCCATCCGGCCTTCATCGCCTACCTGGAGAACCTGGAATCGTCGAGCGCTTCTTCTCTTCTCAAAGAGGCGCTTACCCTTGGCGATTTTCTGCCAAGCCGCAGCCTGAGCATGACCCGCCGTCACATCAAAAATTTGCTCACGGTCATGGAGAACGACATCGGCAATATGTTCCTGCTCATGGAAGACGACCTGGCCGGGCGTTTTCTCGGCGATGAACAGCCGCCGTTCATCCGTGACGGCGTTTTGCGCATCGGCGGCGGCGAGTATGACCGCATTGTGCTGACGCCGCTGATCATGGATTTTAACACCCCGGGCGTCAAAGCCAGGGACGTCTATTATAAGCATCCCCCCGAAAAACCGTTGCGCAAGCAAGTCGCCGATATTCTAGACGGCATTCGCACCTATTTGAAAAAACGGCCCAATGGAATGCTGGAGATTTATCCCTTTCTCGGCATCAATCCGGTGAACTATTCCCTGGAGGAGATTCGCAAGCTGCTGCACGAGTTTCTCGGTCTGCATTCGATTTCGCGGCAAATATTTTACAAGACCTATCTTGCGCTCAGTCAACTCGATCTTGCCACGCCCTTTTCCGGCAAGGGGCTTTTTTCCGGCGTCAAGCTCTACCCGCCGCTGGGCTTCGATCCCTGGCCCGAAGGCGATCCCGATGAACTGGTCAAGGTGAATTATATCTACGAATTTTGTGAAAAACGCGGCATCCCGATCACCACGCATTGCGACGACCAGGGATTCCGAACCATCCCTTTGGAAAAATCGCTCGAGTGGACGTCGCCGGAGCGCTACCGCGCGGTGCTGCATCACTATCCAGGACTCAAGCTCAACTTTGCCCATTTCGGACGACAGTATCTCAAGAAATTCGGCGTCATCCGCGAAATGACCTGGACGCATCAAATCATCGATCTCTGCTGCGACTATGAGAACGTGTACACCGATTTTTCATTCACAGCCGTCAAACCCGAGTTTTATCATTTCCTGGCAAAAACACTCGCGGAAATGGTGCTGAAGAAAAGAATAAAGATGGAGCGCAAAATTTTGTTCGGCTCCGATTTTATGATCAATTTGCTGGACATCAAATCCTATTATGATTTTTTCAAGCTGTTTGACGAATCCGAGCTGACAAGCGAACAAAAGAAAAAATTCGGCTCGGAGAATCCGGCGCGATTTTTATTTGAAAGATAGAGGAGACGCTCATGCTGAAAATTCTGGTCGTGCATGGCCCGAATTTGAATCTCCTGGGCGAACGCGAGCCCGAGGTCTATGGCTCGATGACGCTCGATGACGTGAATGAAGCCATCGCCGCCCTCGCCGATGAACTTGGCGTGAACATTGAATTTTTCCAGTCCAACCATGAGGGCATTATCATCGATTTTCTGCATGATCGTCGAAAATCGGCTCACGGCGTCATCATCAATCCCGGCGCGCTGACGCATTACAGCTACGCCCTGCGCGACGCCATCGCCGGCGTGCAGCTTCCCACCGTGGAGGTGCATCTGTCCGATATCCATAAACGCGAGCCGTTCCGCCGGATTTCCGTCACTAGGGAGGTGTGCCTGGCGCAAATCTCCGGCAAGGGCGTGGACAGCTACCTTGAGGGGTTGAGGATGCTGACGGAGCATTTGCGCTCCTCGTCAGAGGAGGATTTGCAAAGTTTTAAAACTTAAAGTTCCATCGCAGTCATTGCGAGCGCTCCCGCTGCAATTGGCGTCCGTTGCCTGAAAAGGAGCGTTTCGTTTGTTCGTGAAATCGCTTCAGGCATCCCCGAGGTAGCGCGAAGCAATCCCCCCGGCAGGGGGCTCCTTTCAGGGATCGTTTTTCTTTTCAGGCAAGCCGCTTGTGTAGGAGAATCCTGGTTCACGCAAAGACGCCGAGCCGCAAAGCAGCGCAAAGGTGGAATGCATTCCACCAAGTCGGAATTTTCATGCCTTCCAAGAGGTAAATATCTCGAGAGACATGTCGAAAGGAAAGGGGCGAGCATGTATTTCAGATCTATTCAAAAGTCACATCGTCTTTTTGTCCTGGGAATTGTAGTTGCTCTCCTTGTTCCGGGGACATGGGGCTGCATGACCCGCAACAAACAAAAGGATTTTATGGCCGAGGGAGAGAAATATCTCCTTCAATACAAATGGCAAAGGGCGGCCGAACAATTCAGAAAGGCGATAGAAGAAAATCCCTTCAATTTAAAAGCTCATGAACGTTACCGGGATGTGGAGTATTCTTTTCTCGGGCACAAGGAAAAGATGGAAAAGTACTATCGTGGTTTGGTCGAAAAGTATCCCGACGAGGCAATCTTTGCCTATCTACTGGGTCGAGTGACAAAGTGGGATGCTCCTGAAAGCCAGGAGTTGCTGCATCGGGCCATCGCATTGGATTCGACCTTTTGGCCGCCCAACGGGGTGCTGATTCGCCAGTTGATTTTCCGGCAAAAGCTTGATGAAGCCCAAAAGTTTTTGCGGAATGCAACCGGCCGGTTTGGTCATTACATCGATATTTTGATGGCATGGGCGGCTTATTATCAAAAAGTGGGCGAACAGGAAAAACTCGTCGACACGTATCAGCGCCTGGTTCGGCAATTTCCGGATTCCAGTCAGGTCGTCTGGGTCTGGCGGAGTTTGGCCAGATACACAGACGATCCGCAGGAGAAAATTACATATCTTGAAAGAGCGCTCGAGAACGAGGGCTCTGACAAGACGCCTTTTGTTTACATCCATTTGCTGCGACTCTACGAAAGCTATGACGCCACAAAGGTGGTTCCCCTTGCCAGAAAAGCGATGGCGGTTTCTCCGCCGCTCAGAGACAGACGCGTCCCTTCGATGGGCTATTCTTTTCTGTTCGATTATTATTTAAAGCGTGATACTTTGAAAGCTGTTTCGCTGGCCCGCGAGCTTCTTGTTTCCAAAAATATCGACGCTGATGTGCACACAAGAATCGCCAACGAGTTGACCATGCGGGACCTGGAACTGCCGCTTGCCATCAAACTCTTGAAAAAGGCCGTCAAGTTGAATACGCCGGAAAATGCAATCGGCATTCGTGTTTTTACTGCAGGCTTGCCGGATCGTCCTACTCTGGTAAAAATCTCGGCTCAGACGGATGCTTACATTTTGAGCAGCCTCGGTTGGGCTTATTATAAATCCGGCCGCTACAAAAAGGCGGTGAAAATCTTGCGCTCGGCGACCGGCAAGGCGGATTGGGCCGAGGCAAAAATCTATTATCGGCTGGGCCAGGCTTTTGAAAAGCTTGAAAAATGGCAAAAGGCCACGGAGGCTTATGTCAAAAGCCTCTCTTTCAAAGAGGATCCGAACGTGCGCGAAGCCATCGAGTCGTTGGGGAAAAGGATGAGCAATCTCGATGTCGTGATTCCGGAGAAGCGAAAAGTCGATATTGATTCATTGATTGCCGCGTCGCAAATGCATGATGCAGTCAGGGCGCCTCACTTTGAATTAAACGACCTGAACGGACGAAAAATTTCTTTGGCGGATTTCAGCGGCAAGGCGATCGTCATCGACTTTTGGGCTACGTGGTGCGGACCATGCAAAGCCGAGCTGCCCCATTTCCAGAAACTCGTGGATTCGTTCAAAGAAAATGAGCAGGTCGTGTTTCTCGCCATCAGCACCGATATGGCGCCTCAAGTCGTGCAGCGTTTCGTTCTAGAAAACGGCTATACATTTCCCGTACTGATGGACAAAGGCGTCGCCAAAGCCTATGGGGTGCGGGGCATCCCTACTCTTTTTGTCATAGACAAGGAAGGGTTCATTCGCTACAAGCATATCGGCTTTAATTCGAATGTGGATTTTGAAGAAATGTTGACTCGGGAAATTAACCTGGTATTGAAAATGTAAAGTTTGAAAGGGGTCTGGTCAATTCGATCCTAATAAAAAATCCTATAAACATACCGCGCCTGACGGCGCTGAAAACGCAAATGCATTTTATCGTCAAAATGACGTCCTGGCCTGGAAAATTCATTCGCCTCCAAGTCGCCAAGTCTCGAAGGTGCTCAAAAACAATAGAATTAAGACAATAGTATTATAAACAAAACAAACAGTCTCTAAAACGTTCTCCTAACGCCTTCCTGTGTGTAAGGCAATGTTTCTTAGAGTCTTGGAGTCTTCGAGGCCTGGTTTTATGAATAATGCAGGCTAGTAGGGACAAAATGTTTATAGCATAAATTGACAGTCAAGTCCCGTTAGGGACGGCATGTTTCTAGTCAGAAAAAGACAAAAGAAACTTGGTTAGAGTCCCGTAGGGACGACATGTTTATGATCAAAGACAAAAGACAATTGGTTAAAATC
>JAJRST010000105.1 GCA_024278645.1 bacterium
GCGCCGCCGGCTGCGCCATTTGGCTCGCTGACAAAGCAGAGCGGCGAGCTGCACGTCGCCGAAAATGACGGCTATTTTGTCTGCGATCGCCGCGGTAGATTCCTGTCCGTCAATAACGCGCTTGAAAAGATTACACGTTATTCCATGCAGGAACTGTTACAGCTCTCCATCGTCGATCTTTTGTTTGAAGGTCAAGAGGACAACGCTTTTCTGCGACGAATTCTTGATCCGGCTATTCAGGGCGCTCAAAGTACAATTGCCGTGCAGTTGCTGGACAAGTTCGGCGAGAGGCATTCCTGCATCATCAATATGCGGCTTTTACGGGATGAAGCCCAGGGCGGCCATATCATTGGATTCCGCGGAACAGTGAGGCCAGTGGGCGCCAAGGGCAGCCAGGTGCAGCCATATCGCATCGATCAAAGCAAAATGGTGGGGGAGCTGGTCAATCTTGTTCATGTGAGCTATTCCGAGCCCTTGAACATCTTTTTACGGCGCATCATCGAAGTTATTTGCCAGGTCTTCAAGTTCAAGCGCTCCACAGTGGCCCTGCTGGATCGCCGTAAAAACATGTTCATCAAGCAGGCTATGGTCGGCTATACGGAAGACGAAGGCGATTCGATTGAACAACGCGCGCTTGAAGTGCCGCGAGAAGTGATCGACCGTATTTTTGCCGATCGCTACCGCATCAAAGTCATCTATTACAACCAGGATCAGCGCGAGCTTCCGCACGAGGACAACCCCGGCGTTCCGGAAAGACGGACGCAGCGCCGTCGTCCGCTCAACGAGTGGCACAAGCGCGACCTGGTGTTGCTCAATCTCAAGGATCACAAAGGCAATTCTTTCGGATACATTTCCCTGGACAACCCCTATGAAGGCATCGTGCCGACGCGTTCGACGTTTCACAATCTGGAGTTGTTCTCACGGCTGGTCAGCATGAGCATCGAAAATTATTACCGTTTCAACGCGCTGGCGAAAAAGAACAGACGATTAAAACAAATTCTTTCCAACAGCAACATCTTTAAACTGCATCTCAGCCTCACCGAGCTGCTGAACGAAATTGTCTGGTCCGCGAAATATACGCTGGAGTTCAACCTCATTTCACTGGTGCTTATCAGCAAAAAAACGCAACTGTTGGAAACCAAAGCCGTCGCCTGCGACGATAAAATCAAGCAGATTCAGATTCGCGAGTTGACCTTTAATATTCACGATTTCAGCGATCTTTTGCGCGACGATTACCAGATTGGGAAATCCTATCTGATCAACCGAGAGGAGCCGGTGCTTGAACACTTTAAGCACATTTATTACGGCGCCGACGGCAACCTGCGCATGAGCGAAGGGTGGCCAAACTGGGCGCTGCTTCTCGTGCCGATAAAAGGAAGAGACGGCAAGATCATCGGCTTTTTCATGGCGGATGATCCCAACGATATGCGCATTCCGTCCTCCGAGAGCATTCACACTCTGGAAATTCTGGCCAATCAAATCGCCGTAGCCATTGACAATCGAATTATGTATGTGCAGGCCAAGGAGCAGGGCAAGCCGGACAAAGACAATGGCAAGCACGATGAAAAAGCCAGAGATCACGCATTTTTTGATGTGGCGACGTCGGATGACGTCTTTTCCGAGGGCGACGAGGATTTTTCCAAGGGCGGCTTTAAAAAACTGGTGGAACGATTTCTCCGTTGACATTCGATTTTTCGTTTTATATCTTTAAAGAGGAAAACAGGAGCCGTGATCTTTTGGGGGTTACGGTTTTTTTATTTTGAGGGGATGCAGATGAAGAGACGTCAATTTATCAAGACCTCCATTGTTGGCGGCGGCGCCGCGTTGACATTCGTGCAGCCCGCATGTCGCGGCCAGAAGAAATTACAGGAGCCGTCGTTGCTGGCCGGCGGCGACAATTCGCGAGTGGTTCAGGCGCATCGCAGCGATGTTCGCGACAGGCGCGGCGCCGTTTCCGGGGACAGCGTCTTGAAAATGTTGGACGCCGCGCTGGAAAATCTTTACGGCACCCGCCATGATGCAATCTGGCGCTCCTTGTTTTCGCCCGCCGATGTCGTCGGCCTGAAGGTGAACAGCCTGGCCGGCAAGAACCTGTCCACGCACCACGAACTGGTGGATGCCGTCGTCGAACGACTTTTGCAGGCCGGCGTGAAAAAAAACAACATCATCATCTGGGATCGTCGCGACCGCGACCTCATCCGCGCCGGTTATAAAATTTATCGCGGCGGCAAAAACGTCCGGTGCTTCGGCAACGACAGCGCCGGTTTTACCTCGCGCGTGTACGAATTCGGCATGGCCGGCAGCCAGATCAGCAACACCATCCACTCGTTGTGCACGGCGGTCGTCAATCTGCCGGTGCTCAAGGATCACGGCATCGTCGGCGTCAGCGGCGCTATGAAAAACTTTTTCGGGGCCATCAATAATCCTAACAAATATCATACAAATATTGGCGATCCTTATGTCGCCGACGTGAATATGCTGCCGGGTATTCACGAAAAGCATCGCCTCACTGTATGCGACGCCCTCACGGCGCAGTACGAAGGCGGCCCGCCCTGGATGCCCGATTGGGCGTGGAACATGGACAGTCTGCTCGCCGCCACGGATCGCGTGGCCATCGATCAGATTATCTGGGACCTGATCGAAGAGAAACGGGCCGAAAACGGCCTCGATTCACTGGAAAAAGCCGGTCGCAAGCCCACATATATTGCCACGGCGGCGGATGCAAAGCATCGCCTGGGCACAAACGACCGGTCAAAAATTGAATTTATAAAGGCGTAGCATTATGGAAGCGTCGAGAAGAGAATTCCTCAAAAGC
>JAJRST010000106.1 GCA_024278645.1 bacterium
ATAGGCGGCCATAATCGACCAGGTGTCGGCCTCCTGCACCGCGGCTTTGATGGCTGGCAGGTAAATCTCGCGCAGCGCCCGCTCGCCGACGCGCACGCTGACGTCAAAACGATTCCATTCCTGGTTGTTGGCGGTCATCACTTTGGTGCAGGAAATGACCCGCTTGCTTTGCACGCCCCGCACATAGGCGACGGTCATGCGCGAGGTCAAATAGGGATCCTCGCTGAAAAGCTCGAACGCGCGGCCGCCGAACGGCGTGCGGATGATGTTGATCATTGGCGCCAGCAGCATGTTGCGGCCCTTGATGCGCGTCTCTTCGCCCAGGTTTTCCGCCACCCGCCGCATGAGGTCGATGTCGAACGTGGCCGCCAGATTGATGGTGGCCGAATAATTGGTGGAAGGCCCGTCGATATTCGGTCCCAGCGGCCCGTCGGTCATCAGCATGGCCGGGATGCCCAGGCGGGCATTCTCCCTGGTTTGAAAGCCGGCGCCGCTGACCAGGTCGGCTTTTTCCGGCAGGGTCATGCGGCCGAGAAGGTCGTCGACGCGTTCGGCAACGCTTTTCGCCGGATTTTTATAAATCGGCTTTTTGGCTCTTTGCACTAAAAGCAGTACCGTCGAAAGCAAAACGACAGAGATAACAAGCGCCACGCTATTTTTTCGATTCACAAGTTCGCTCCTGTTTTATTATACTTTTCAACTTTCCGGACACCCGATTTAAAACGACGCCGGCTCGCGCTTTGCCCAAAAAACCCTCACCGGTCGTGACAAGCAGGAAACGCACACGGGATGCGACGACGCGGGAAACAGGCGGCGTCTGGGCTGCGATGAAGACGGCAAATGCCGGCAAGGTTCGAATGAAAATCTCTGGCACAATTTTACTCTTTTTTACCAGGGATGAATGGCAATCACTCTCAACAATGTCGTTGAACCGGGTTGTAAATTCATTTGCACCGATTGACAGGAATCCGCCAATACCCGCTGCTTTACCGGATCAATAATTTTCGCAAGATAGGGCAGGTGAATTGTTTTCCTTCCACCCTGAATCGTATGAATGCCGAGCCAATCGCGGCCGGCGTAGAGGACATCATTCGTTTCCAGGTAAATGTGGACGCCGGCGTCACGCCAGATATGCTGAAGCTGCTCGGCAGACCAGTCAAGTTTTTGTACAAAATCCTGGGTGCGGTTGAGGCCGGGGTAAATATGCGTTCCGTACCCATCCGTCCACAGAACCGTGACGCCCTGTTTGCGCCGGTTTTGTATATGCTGCTTTTCTTCTTCATTCAGTTGCAAAAGCCCCATCAGCCAGATGACGCGATAGCGGCCCTCGGCGACAGCCGACAAGTCCGAGCGAAGATAAAGATCATAGGGCGCGCCGGTTTTCGCCAATGCGTAGCGATTGGCTAATATTTTTTCCGTCAGCTTGCCAAAACTTGCATCCCAAAACGACAACTCTTCGTCAACAATGACCATAACCTCGGCTTTCATTTTGTCTTTTGCCGGAGGAGGATAGAGCCGATCAAACTGCTGCGTCAGCTTGAACACCTTCAACAGCCGGGGATCGCTGAACCAGCCGCCCCACATATCGAACCACCACCCGCCGTATCCATGCGTTAACATGCGGGCGGCGTCCTTCCATAAAAGCGCCGCGGATGTTTCGATATCCGGTGGACCAATCCAGACGCCGTTTTCGTACTTTCCCTGCGGACAGATGTCCGGGGCGCGATCCTTCAAAAGGGTCGTCAGGCACGTACGGGTGTCGTTCTCCGCCAGCCACAATTTGCCGTGCAACTGCACAGAGCGGACGGCAGCCATCGGCGGCCAGTCCTCGCCTATAACGCGTCGATAAACGTTGGGACTGGAAAGATAATCCAGGTCAGGGCAGTTTAGCAGCTTTGCCAAAGCGCCATGGCCGCGCCTGGGATCGGTGACGTAATAATGATAGCCGTAAAATGCGCCGGTAAGCAGACGGTTTTTACTGACTTTTTTCACGATTTTGCAGAACCAGGCAATATTCGTTGCCATTGTTTCTGCATGAAAACGAAAAGTATCGATGACGTTTTGCTCCCGCGCCGCATCCCGCCATTCCTGCCGTTTGACTTTGCCGCTGATGTCCGCCGGTTGCGCCGTGGAAAAGTCGATGCGATTATCGCTCCACGCTTTTTGCAAAGCGGGGATATTGTCGGCGTATCTCTTGCGCAGCCACTGCCGGAACGCCTCGGTGCGCAGCGGATTTTCGTCATAAAAATGTCCGCGGAAATGGTAGAACCACTCCTCGGTAAAACCGGCCGCGATATGAATGCCAATGAGGTGTTGTGCGAATGGCGAATCAAGCAGCCATTGAACGCACTTTTGCAGCGCCTCTCCCGTTTCTTTTCGCCATGTGTCAGACGCAAAGCATTGCCGAAGCGTGCCGCCGTCCGGCAATTGACAACTGGCCTCGGGATGCCGCTTTTCCAACCATCGGGGCATATCAAGGTAGAAACGAACGATCACCATCGCCCGCGGGTCAGCGCGAAGAATCCTTTCAAAATCATGTGCAAGGATTGAAAAATCGAATTGATCTTCTCCCACCCATATTGCCGGGCGGAAAGGCCCGATACCGGAATTGGAATTAACGCCCCGGTCGCCAAGAAATGCGGGAAAACTGTATATGTGAATTGATGCCGCCGCAGCTTCCTTGTAGTATTCTTCTTCTCCCAGGTAGGACATGTACGCAAAAGGCGGAAAGCGTTTCCCGTTGATGAAAAGGGTTGGCAGGCCGGCGACGGTTTCAACTGTTGCGCAGAGCGTCTGCGTCGGGATTTCAGCCGTATCAGGTTTTACTCCGATTGCTCCCTTGGGCAATTCACCTGAATCTGCACCACAATGGTCCGCCCTGTTAATGACTTGGATAGGAAGCGTCGCAGCGGCGACGCGGGCCGGATAAAGACCATTTTGCAAAATAAAGGGAAATGCAGTGAGAAGAAGGAATAAAAAAATCTCCGATCGCGCCATAAATTTTTGGGTTCCATACTGTTTTAATCGAGTTCTATAACGAACTGTGTGGGTAACGATTTCCGGAATCGACGGGGAGGCCGGGATAGCAATGAAAAATTGTGAACTTTAACGCCTGCCTTTTCTGCGTTCCCCGGCAAACTCTACGGTTGATTTCATAGAGGCCGAACGCAGGATTACTGTTAAAATAATGATCGAGCAGCTCAATATCAAACTCTTTCATCATCTTTTTGGGGGACGTGCACCGGTGCGATCGGCGACGTCAGCGGCGTTGCAGCATCAACGTCGCGTCGGCATAGTGTGTTGAATGACCTGCATATCTTTCAAAGTCAAAACCGGCCCGGCCGGGGACTTTATCCGAATCGGCAATTGCTCCCATGCGACCTCGTGACCGGCGTTGGCCCACAAGCCCTGATG
>JAJRST010000107.1 GCA_024278645.1 bacterium
CAACGCTTGGAGGCTCCACCGGCGATTTGTCTTTTTTGCATTGAATGTGTAAAAAAAGTGTCAAGGACAGCAAAAGCAATCCTCTTGAAAACATCCAAACTTTTTTCATGACAGGCGCCCCTATTTTAAGTGTGTGACGATTATTAAGGTTTTATTTCGCCTCAAAACCTCATCGTCAACGCCTTTTGTCGCCGTCAATCAAAGGCCGATTCAAACGAATCCGGGACATTCCGATTTTGCCATATATCTCAAAATAAAATCTATTTGTCAGACATGCAAGGAAAAAAGCAGGATAGAGACAAACAACTTTGCACAAGTGTTTCGACCGGATTCGAATGATGAGCGGTGATTTCCCCTGTTGTTGCGACGCTTCCCGTCGTCATTCATTAGTGGACGCTCCGCATCCTGGGGGGTGCGTCCTGCTGTCGGCTTGAGCGGAGCAGAAGCCCGGGCGCCCCATTGACCCGCTCCTTTACTGCCGCCGACGCGGACCTGGTTTTTAAGGTGGAAAATCAATTTTTCTGACAGCTTTCAGTATTGTTTCCGCATCTTTTTTGGAGACGATTCTTAAAACGAAAACGATATTATTTTCGATGCCGTAGAATAGTCTAAAGCTGTCATCAGCAACGTCAATTCTTAACCTGAAACAGGGGAATTTAACGCCTTTCACTTTGCGGATCTTTTTTTTAAATGTGAATGGTTCTGTCTCAAGCTTGATGCATTCTTGAAGAATAGCTTTCTGCACTTGCGGTGGGAAGGACTTGAGGTCTTTTACAGCTTTTCTTGTAAATTCAACTTTAAATTCCATTCGCTGTTTCTTTTTCTACATCGTCTAGCAAATCGTGAACATTTTTTGTTTTCTTGACAAGAAATTCCTGTTTTGCGATGCTAAACTCTGTTGCCAAATCGAAATGTTTCGTCAGAATAAAATCTTCAAGATCATCGTCGTTAATTTTCGACAAAAGAGCATAAGGATGTCCGTTTCTGGTGATGATAATATCATCCTCCTCATTAGCTAATTTGACATATTTTGACGGAGAACGACTGAGCTCCCTGATATTGATGAATTGCATGTTTTTTCTCTTTGCAGTTTTGTAAGTACTTTTGTAAGTACAAAGTAACATCTATTTACGAAAATGTCAAGAAAAAAGTGCCGCCAATTGCCCCGGTGTCTTTCACTCTCTTTGCGACGCTTCCCGTCGTCATTCATTTGCAAATGCTCCGCATCCGCGCCAGGGATGTCCAAGACGGCGACAACCCGTCGGGCGATCTCCGTCGTCGTCGCCCTACATTGCCTATACTCTAGCACGCAGGCGCCAGGCAAAATGCCTGCAAAGCCCTCACATTCTCCGGCTTGTAATCCGGCTCCAGGTGATAGACGATTCTCAGCCTTCCCCCGGCGTTGTCGGCGACGATCTGTCGCGCCCAATTCAAAATGGGGTCCGGCGTCGCCGCGGAAAAATCCGCCGCCAGCGGCGCAATGTCCACGGGCATGTCCTTGCCGAAAAGCTCGCGCACCCTTGCCAGGGATGTGCCGCCGCCCAGGTCCAGCGAGGCGAGGCCGTCGATATTTTTAATGGCCGGCAAAAGATGGGTGCTGGGGCCGCAGGTGTGAAAGCGCAGCGGGCCGAGCGATTCGGCGATTCGCTGCGCCTGCGGCGCGACAAATTGTTGAAACATCGATGCGTCGATGAGACTGGCGGAGCACTCGCCCACATGCACCGCCGTAATGGGCAGCCCGGCCAGTTCTGAAAAATGCCCGATCAACACGATATAGCAGTCCGTAATCCAGTCCATCACTTTGACGACTTTGTCCGGCTGCAGCACCAGATCGATGAACACGCTTTCTCCGAGAAATTTCTGCGCCGTGGTCAGGGCGCCGTGGATGGTCGCGCGTCCCAAGGCGTCCCAAAAAAAGGGCGGAATCGGCGTCAGTGCGCTCTTTTGCAGCTTTATGATCTGCTCGTCGAACAGCCGGATGACCTCGTGTTGCAACAGATTTTGCGGCGTCGGCAGGTCGTCCAAATCCTTGTGCAGCAGGGGCGTGGGCGAGATGTCGGCGTCGCGGTCGTCGTTGGGGAGGAACTCGGCGCCCAGCAACATGCCGAGAATCATGTTCGGCTGAATGCCGCCGACCAGGACTTGATCCTCGGAGATGTATTCGCGCTGTCCGAGATTGGATTCCGAGTAAATGATATTCAGATCGGCGAGCTCATGCGCGGCAATTTCGCTGCAACGTCTGTCAACTTTATGACGCGTCTCGGGATTGAAATAATAATCATAGTCAAAGGCGATATTAAAATGCTTCGCCAACCAGCCTTTTGACAAAGTACCGACAAAAGGAACCACTTTTTTCCTCGATAGTTTTTCGACAAATGAGATATGAATTTGAACACTAATTACACGAATGGGACACGAATTTTACAAACTTAAACCGCCAATTCCGCGAATTGATAGTCATGAATAAAATCGACGTTATCGGCTGCTTGAGAATCGCGGAATAGTTTTGCCCTGAATCGTCTTGCCTTTAATCATTTTGTCCTTAATTATTTTGTCAAGATTAGCAGCCAAATCAAACCACCGCAAAAACCGGTTTATTCGCCTTCCACTTGCCGCGGGTGAAATCCGGAACCTTGACCGGGGCGCTGCCGGCTTTAATCGAATCGCCGGACAGGGGCACGATGCAGCTCATCAGCGCCGCGTCATAGACGTCCAGCGGCGTCTGCGTTTTGTTGCGCACGGCCTCGACGAACAAGTTCAGCTCCAAAAAGTCGGTGCCGCCGTGGCCGCCTTGCGCCCCCTTTTCCCACCAGGGATGTTCGTACTGCTCCTGGTACGGCGCAAACGGCTCCCACTGGTGATATTTCGGACTTTTGTCGACGAGGTACACCGAACTCCTCGACTCGCTGTAAATGCCGCGCGTGCCCTGGATCATCCAGCGATTGTCGTAGGGTCGCGGCAACTGCATGTCGTAATTGATGACAATGGTCTTGTTCTTTTTCGTCTTGACCACGGTGGTGACGATATCGCCCTGGGCGTATTTTCGTTTCGCTCCCGGATGATCCGGGCCGAACCGCCTGATGAACATGTCGTTGATGCCGAAACTCCCCGAAGCCGTGGATGTGAGCGTATGCAGATAGTCGCCGCAGCCGATGTCCATCCAGCTATAAACGGGGCCGACGCTGTGCGTGGGGTACTGGTCGCGATTGTATTTCAACAGGAACTCCGCCGGCCAGCGGTCCTCGCCGGTTTTGGCGTCGAAAAACCAGTGGTCGATGCAGTCGTGCGAATGGGCGCAGTGACAGTGCACCGTCTCGCCGAGCAGGCCCTCGCGAATCATGTTGAGCACCGCCAGGTTGTCGCGGCGAAAGCTCCAGTTCTCCAGCATCATGCAGGGCGCGCCGGTCTCCTCGGACGTGTCCACCAATTGCCAGCACTCCTCGATGCTCAACGCCGCAGGCACTTCCACGCCCACATACTTGCCGCTTTTCATGCCGTATACCGCCATAGGGGTGTGCCATTGCCAGAACGTGGCGATGATCACCGCGTCGAGATCGTCCCGCTGCATCAGCTTTTGAAAGGCGTACTCGTTATCCGAG
>JAJRST010000108.1 GCA_024278645.1 bacterium
CCACTGCGGCAGGACCGTATAGCCCGCCTCATCGGTGGTGTTCTTGACGCCGACGAACCATTCGTCATAACCCTGCGCGGTCGGGATGCGATCATCGGCATCCCCGAGGTGCCACTTGCCAAAGGCGGCCGTCTTGTAACCGGCATCCGAGAGCAGCTCGGCGATAGTGTATTCCCAGGGCGCCATGCCATAGGGCAGTCCATAAGTCACCCTGTGCGTGCCCGAACGAATCGGCAGCCGGCCGGTGTGGATGGCCGAGCGCGTCGGCGTGCATTGGCTCTCCACATTGTAGTTGGTAAAGCGCAGGCCCTGGGATGCGAGCTGATCGATCCGCGGCGTCTGCACCAGACTGCCCTGCACGCTGATATCGCCAAAGCCCCAGTTGTCGACCAGGACGAAGACGATGTTGGGTTTGTCGGTTGTTGCTTGTGTTGTAAAGGGGGTTAGCAGCATACCCGTCAAAGCAACATAAACCATCAACAGCCTGTGTTTCATTGTTTTTTCCTTCTGTTATTTGTCAGCGCAGTTTCATGTGTTTATCGCCCTCTCTTATTGCTGGTGTTTGAGGAATGCTCGCGTTTAGAGTTAAACATCAAGAACGCTCACCGAACCTGCTGCTTTGATGAAAATCATTTCGATTACAAAAACAGATTGATAATGGCGCGCACGGTGTTGGCTTTGGCCTCGAAATTCCGGCGATAGAAGACGGCCAGCTGGAATTTGCCGTTGATAGCCCTTGTGGACGGCCGAACCTCCAAAATGAACTGATTTTTGATAGAGCTGTCGCCCAGGTCCGGAATCACGTAAATGGGCGTCAGCCATAAGAACCAGCTCTCGAAATTGATCACCGTAATGGACTGCAGCGTCAGACCGTGACGTGTCTTCTTTTGATCCTCGGGAATTTTGTCCGTACCCGGTTTGGTGGTGAGCAAATAGGACAAGATGGGAAAGGTCTGGAACGATGGACTGAAAATCAAACCGCCGGCCACGCCCGGAGAAATCCTCCAACTGCTGGAGCCCAGCCCGTTGTCGAAACTTCCGGTGGGGATGAACAAATCGATAGAGGGCGCAAAAGCACCGAACAGTTTTGAATAGTCTTTATAGACAATGCCGAAATAGCGCACTCTCATATCGCCCACCCCAAATTTCCCGGATTGAGTATTGTACAACATGGGAACTTCAATGCCGACAAGGTGATTCTGATCGGCTGAAGCCAGGTTAAAAATGCCGCGGTAGCCTATTGTTTTCCCCAGGCTATTGTCATCATTAAAGCCATACTCCAGCGTATTTTGGTATTGCGTATACAAATTAGTGGGCTTGGATATGTCCATTTCTTCTTTCTCCTGCGCCCATGATGTTCGCGCGGCAAAAAAGAGGAACAGCAGAAAAATGGTAAATACCAACATGCCGCCCCGGTTTTTCAATTGCATGTCACGAATCTGTTTTGAACTTTGCATAGTTTAATCCTTTCAGTGATTATTGGTATGCTTTTATGGTGGATGGTTGTCGGCTTTACCCTGATTTCATGTCCTGTCGCTTCGATTGTTAATGTAACTGATAATCTCGTTTTCCAAATCCGAAAGAAGCGTCTGATATTCTTTTATTGTGCTCGTCGGACTTTGCGTTGATTGCAAGCAACGGGTCAAGACATTGGCAATATCCATGTAATCCGTACATATCTCCTGAAATTGAAGAGAATTCTGAAAAAGCCGCTCGAAATCAGCGCTGTGTTGTGGAAAGCGTTCTTTTAATGCTTGTAAAAGCTTTTCTTTATTTTTCATTGTCATGCTTTAATTTTCGGAATATTTGATGTCAATTTTACGTATTGATTTAGGAAAATAAAAGTATTATACTGTATCATACTGTACTTAAAATTGTCCGATTTTTAAGCGATCTTTACAAACCAAAAAAATGAGTAAATCCAAAACAAACTCAACAAAGAGGTCAAAGTTCGCCGGCCAGGATTCCGTGCCCCTTGAAGAAATAAAAGCTCAAGAAAATAGAATCCTGGACAGTCCGCAGTTTAAGGCATCAAGGCAGCTTTCCACTTTTTTCCGTTTTGTCGTCGAAGAGACGCTTGCCGGTCGCGAGGATGAAATAAAAGCCTATAATATTGCCGTGCAGGCTTTTAAAAGGAATGCAAGTTTTGACCCGCAAATGGATCCCTTTATCCGTGTGCTTGCAGGCCGCTTGCGCCGGGCGTTGGAGATTTTTTACTATTCTGATGGCGCAAACGACCGGGTGTTGATAGAAATATCCAAAGGAAGCTATGTGCCGGTTTTTCGCTGGCGCGGCAAAGAAAATATCAAGCAGGGCGCCCCCGCGATGCCTCCGGATGCACCTGCAAGCAAGGTGCAAAAATCCCGGGTCAAAGAGAAATATGAACATGCGCGCAGCTCAAAAGTAAATATTTCACGCACGCTGTTCTATTCTGCAATTATTTTTGTGCTTGTGGTCGCGTTCATTGCCATAGGATGGTTGTTATTTTCCCCCGGTAAAATCACTCCACGCGCACAGTTCTCCAAACCTGCGATCATTATACTCCCATTGAAAAATTCAAGCAAGAATATCGAACGGGACTTTTTTGTGCACAGCCTGGCAGAAGATTTGAGCAACCGCCTTTCCCGCTTTAACGATTTAGCGGTTATCTCTTATTATTCCTCGCGCAGCCTGTATGCAAAAAGTGAAGACATTTTTGCAGCGGCTCGGGGCCTCGGAATCGATTATGCCGTGAACGGAAGCGTTTATGAGAGTGGTAACGTTTTGCGAATTGTTATCCAACTTGTCGATCTGAAATCGAGTCATCAGTTGTGGGGGGAAACCTTTGAACGCCAAATAACAACCGCCAATATTTTTGACTTGGAAAATGAGATTGTTGAAAATATAGTGGGTGAAATTGGCGGCGGCTATGGCGTTATTTCCAGAAAATTGACTTTAGCTTCGCTTGCAAAACGGGAAACACATTTGAGCGTGTACGAAGCAATTGCAATTTATCGTGCCTTTGAATATTCAATGACGCCGCAACTGTATCAAAGGGCGATGGCGAGCCTGGAACAAGCCGTGCAAACCGATTCACAAAATGCGCTGGCATGGGCCATGTTGGGGAACTTGTATTTCAATGCCTATACGCTTGGGTTTGCCGGGATTGACAGCGCTTACCAGGAAGGCGTCGAGTGTATTCGCAAGGCTATCCACCTGGATCCGCAAGACCAGTTTGTGCGGTCAATGGAAGGCGCCATGTATCAGCTTTCCGGAAATGGCGACAAGGCTTTGGAAGCGCTTGAGAAGGCTATTGCCTTAAATCCTAATAATGGTTTTATGATCGGCGTTTTCGGTTGGCAAATGGCGATGCTTGGGGAGTTCGAGCGCGGTCTCGAGGTCATGCAGAGGGGAATGAAGCTTAACCCCTATTATCCCGGGTATTTCCATTTAGCATATTACCTGGATTATTATCGCAAGGGGGATTACGAAAAAGCATTGGCCGAGGTTGAAAAGATGAACCTGCCGGACCTGTTTTGGGATCCCCTGCTTCGCACCGCAGCGCTGGCGCAGTTGGGAAGAATATCCGAAGCTCGAAAAGCCTACAATGAGGTTGTGCGCTTGCGCCCGGATTTCCCCCAACGGGCGCGCTTTTACATCGGATGTTATATTTTTCCGGAAGACCTGTTCGATAAATTTCTAGCCGGACTGAACGCAGTCGATAAAAGCCTTTAATTCAAGCCCCCGCATTTCAAGATGAACCCTGCACTGGTCGCCAGCCAGCCTGTGTTTTTGTCGATGAAAAAGAAATCCCGCACAACGCCAAATTTTGCATAGCCAACCCTGAATTTCGGCGCCCAGGTGCGACCGCCGTCTCCCGTGCTCCACAATTCTTCGTTGGTCAGAAACCAGCCGTGCTGCGTATCCGCAAAAAAAATGTCAAAGACAAAGAGGCCCTTCTCCAAACTGGCCCGCAATTCCCAATGCCGGCCGCCGTTTTGCGTGTAAAAAACCGAACCGGCTTTATCAGGCGGCGCCATTCAGGAAAAGGGCGCGTCGCTCTGAATCAGCCAGCCGTGATCGGGGTCGATGAAAAAAGCCTGTCCGGCTCTTTCCGTCGGCATTTTTAACGCAGACCATGATCGGCCGCCGTCTGGCGTTTGCAATACGAGGCCGGAGTGCTGTGCAGCGACGCCTCGCGAACCCCACATTCTCACAAAAGTAAGCCCAGGCCTCTGCATTCGGCACAGCAGGCGCCAGCTTTCGCCGCCGTCCGTCGTGCCATAAACGTCGCCCCTGGCGCCGAACAGCCAACCGGTTTGCTCGCCGATAAAGTCAATATGTTGAAACGTAGAATCGACGGCGCTCGCTATGGTTTGCCGCTGCCACGTGCGACCGCCGTCCGTTGTGTGCAAAACCGTGTTGTCAAAACCGCACGCCCAGCCTGTTGTCGGGTTGACGAACGACATGTCCAAAAATCGCGTCCGGACGTCAAACGGATGAAATTCCCAACGGCCGCCGCCGTCCGACGTGCGATAAATGCCGCTGCTGTCGGTCAGCGCCCAGCCGTGCTGCGCATCAATAAAGAAAATTTTACTCGGCGAATGCTCGAGACGAATTTCACTGACAATGCCGAGCGCCGGGCCGGAGCTGGTGGGGCCGGTGAGGTTGCGGCCGCAGGAGAAGAGGAGGAGCAGACCGCAGAACAAAGTGGATAAAAAGTATTGTTTCATGTCATCCCTCGTGAAGATCAAAAATGAACGCCGAAAACAATTCCCAAGGTTCTGAATTTTTCATCGTTCATAACCACACCAGCAAGAGCGCCTAACTTTGTCATGCCGTGGCTATATCTCAATTCAATATATAGTTGTTGATATTCTGCTATGAATCCGGCATTTAAGAAGACGCCGCCAGCCGCCCCAACCTCATCTGCCTCATGATAGCGATCTTCAAGTTTGTACATAAATTCAGAATCTTGCTCAAAATCAAAATGTACCGAATTATACCATTTTGAGTTATCCAAAATAGCAATTGCCACGGATGGGCCGAACGTTAATCCTATCTTTATGTTATTGTCAGAAAGAAGGTGTATGATGCCCATTAACGGAGCTTCGAGATATCCCACTGAAAAAAGTGCATCGAAATAGTAGCCTTGATTTGATAAATTGAAAACCATCGCATTGCCAGTTGTATAAGTACTTTTGGTAATGAATTGGAGTCCAAGAGCCAAACTGTACGGCTCTCCATCCCATGTTTTATCGATGCCAAAATTGCCTCCAAAGCGGGGTTGGCTTTTATTTATATTGAAATTAGAGAGAGTGGCGCCGCTATAGATTCGATAACCTGCAAAAGTGAAATGAGTTAGAACAAGAATAAATATGGACAATAAAATACTTTTCATTTTATTGCTTTGAGTTTATGAGGTTAATATTTAGAATGAATTGCACTGAATAGGTTCTCAAGTCAACTCGATTGATATTACCAAGGGCTCCCAAGTCTTGATAAAGAGTACTATATCGGGATTCTATTGAGAAGCGGTTATATTTAAAGCCAACACCCCAATTAAACCCAAGTCGCAGACTTTTATCAAGTCGATTGGGAAAGTATTGGCCTGCATAATAATTAATATAGTTCTCGATTTCGATTAGCTCATTATGATACTCATCCGGTGTACCTTTGTATATCTTTTTATTTTCTATAAATGACAAATCTTTCCTTGCAGAAGAAACGGATGGCCCGGAGAGTAGAAATACAGAAATGTTTTTGGTCACAGGTATTGCGACTTTTAAATAGATGGGGATTTCCAGAAATCTTACCGAACAATGAATGTCATAGGTGTACATTTCAGTTTGACGTGATGTTTCCTCGGTAATTGTCGGGACATCTCTCAAGATTCCGCCTCTATTTACAAAGATTGCTTCCCACGACAGACTGGCATTTGCAGTTAAAG
>JAJRST010000109.1 GCA_024278645.1 bacterium
CCGAATTTTTCAAGGCCCTGGCCGCCGTGGACGATAAGGGCGTTCATTTCAACCTGGCGCTGTTGGGCGAGAACTTTCGTCAAATTCCCGCCGAGTTCGAAGCGGCGAAAAAAAGATATGGCGATCGCATACTGCACTATGGCTTTGCAAAAAGCCCCTCCGATTACGCCCGTTGGCTTTGGCGGTCGCACGTTTTACCGGTGACTTCGCATCACGATTTTTTCGGCGTCAGCGTGGTCGAGGCCATTTATTGCGGCTGCCTGCCGTTGCTGCCGAAGCGGCTGGCCTATCCCGAAATTGTGCCGCGGGAAATGCAGCCATCCTGTTTTTACGAGGATTTTGATGAACTGGTGCGGCGTTTAAGGGATGCTCTGCGGCATCCGCGTGAACAAGACATCGCGCCGTTGCAAAAAACAGTGGAAAACTATCGTTGGGAAAAGATGGCCCCTGTTTATGATTCGGAGTTTGAATCGTTGTGCGTCCGCTAATCCGCCACCCATTCGTTGAATACTTTGAACCCCACCCAATCCTTTTCACGCTTGCTCCAGCGGCACACAAGGTCGTAGCCCCACGCGTCGTCCGGGGCCACAAAAAACTGAAAACTGGCTTTTAGCCTGTTCTTGGTCGTGTCTTTGACGGTGCAGGTGAGGATGGGTACGCCGTAGCCGGTAAATTCGACAAAGGCGTCCACGGCGCCGGGGGACATGCTTAGGACCAGGCCGGCCTCTCGTTCGTACTCCATGGACTTGCCGTTGAACTGCTCCACGACGACCAGTTGATTGGTGTCAAATTCTTCCAACTCGAACTCGATGATCCTTTTATGCAGCTTCTCCCGCAGCGTCAAATCCTCGGCCGGCGCAGCCAACGGGTTTTGATCCAGCCCGTCCGCCTTGCCATCCTCGTCGGTGTCCAAAAGGTTCGGATCGGTCCAGATGCGATCCTCGGTCAGGTCGCTCAAACCGTCGCCGTCGGTATCTTCATAGAGCGTGCTTTTGTAAACCGTGTAGCCCATAATCGTCGTGTCGATGATGGCGCGATAGTATTGCCGCGCTTCCGGCTGTTTGAGTTCGCCGCGCCAGTCGAAATCGATCTGACGCCCGCCGGCCTTGATCTGATAGTTGTCGCTCGGCAGCACCGGCACGCCGGTATAAAGCGCCCGGCTCCAATTGACGGCGTCATGCGAGTAGGCGACCCAGAATTCGTGAAAGCCCAAATAGTCGGAGGTAAAAACGGTCCAGTAGATATTGCTGCTGTCCTTGATGATGCAGGTCATCGGGATGGCTGCCGTTGAAAAAAGATTCTTGTTGGTGATGTGAGGAAGCAACCCGTTTTCAGCGCCTGGGGCATTGCGCAAAGCGAGCGATATAAAAATCGCCAGAACGAAAATGTTTTTTTTCATGTGCGACATTGTTTTCTTTATTCTTACCGGATCGATTTTTGGACGCCGCCCGATTGCGGCTGTTTACAGATTTTCCAGGATGAATCGATGAATCTGCTCATATACATGAACACGCGTTGAGGCGCCATATAATCCATGAGTTTTTCCGGGGTAAAGCATCAAACGAAAGTCTTTGTCGTTGTCCTGGAGTTTTTGCACCAATTGCATGGTGTTGGACAGATGCACGTTATAGTCCGAGCTGCCGTGGATGAGATAAAGCTGGCTCGCCAGTTGATCTGCGATCGTCAAGGCCGAACCGGCGTCGTATCCGTCGGCGTTCGATTCGGGCAAGTCCATAAATCGTTCCGTGTAGATGGTGTCGTAATTGCGCCAGTCGGTCACCGGCGCCACGGCCACGCCAAGTTTGAACAGACCGGGACTTTTCAACAGGCTCATAATCGTCGTATAGCCGCCATAGCTCCATCCCCAGATGCCGATGCGATTACCGTCGACATAGGCAAGCCTGGCCGCCCATTTGGCGCCGTCGATTTGATCCCGGATTTCATGGTCGCCCAGGCGTTTGTAAAGACTGTGCTTCCAGGCCGCGCCGCGTCCGCTCGAGCCACGGCCGTCCATGGCCAGAATCAGAAAACCCTCGTCCAGCAGCATTTTGTACCAAAGCGAACGAGGATGACTCCAGCCATTGCGGACGAGATGCGATCCCGGTCCGCCGTAAGTGTGGATGAGCAGGGGATGAGGACGCGTGGAATCAAAGTTCGCCGGTTTCAGCATCATCGCCTGCAAGGTGCGCCCCGGCAGCGGGATGGTGAAAAAATCGACATCGACATCCTTCATATAACTTTGGGCTCTTTCCGACGCCGTCGTCAACTGCACGATGCGACGTCCGTCGGCGCGGTGCAGCGAGACGCTCGCCGGCGAGGCGGCGCTGGAAAAAGTATCGAGATAGAATTGACGATTCGGCGACATGTTGATGCCGTGCACGCCGGAGCGCTGCGATAGTCTCGTCGGACCGCCGTCATCGACGCCGATTCGATAGAAATCGAGATCGGCGTAGCGCTCTTTGTACGCTGTAAAGTAAACAAAGCGTTCATCCGCGCCGACAACTTTGTGCACATCCCACTGGCCAGAGGTGAGCTGCCTGCTTTGCCGCGTCTCTGCATCGATCCGGTAGATGTGATTAAAGCCATCCTTTTCGGAGAGCCAAACGAACGTGCTCGTGTCATTTATGAACAGCGGTTTTCGCTTCGGCTCCAGCCAGCCGGTCGTCGACTTTTCCTCGAGCAGGACGCTTGCACGGCCGGTGTGCACATCGGCGGAAAGCAGTTTCAAATGATTTTGCCGTCGATTCAGCCAGGTGATGGCCAGCCGTTGTCCGTCGGGAAACCATGACGTTCTGGAAATATAGGAAGAATCAGCGTCGCCGATGCACTCCATCCACACGATCTTTTTACTCTCCACGTCAAGGACGCCAATTTTCACTTCCGCGTTAGGGTCGCCGGCCTTGGCGTAATGGAAAAATTCGACCCTGTTGTGAACAGGAGCAAAGTCGACGATAGGAAACTTTGGAATGCGTCTGACATCTACCTGGAAAAAGGATATCCTTTGCGAATTCGGCGACCATTCAAAACCGGTGCGAATGGAGAATTCTTCTTCGTAGGTCCAGTCAAAGCGGCCGATGAGCAGCTCCTCGCTGCCGTTGTCGGTGAGCCGGGTCTCTTTTTGCGAGACGAGATCGTACAACATGAGGTTGTCCCGTTTGAGGTAGGCCAGCTTGCGGCCGTCCGGCGAGAAAAGAGGATCTCGTTCTTCCGCTTCGTCGTCCGTCAACCGCCGCATTGTTTTCGAGGCGAGGTCAAAAAGATAGAGGTCGTTGTTTTTCGGAATCAGGAGATAGCGTTCATCGGGCGCCCATTGGTAACCGGGCAGGGTGTAACGCTTCTCCCTGCGGGCGGCGTCGATCTGTAACTGCCCGGCGTCAATAAACAGTTTCGTATCGCCGGTCGTCGCATCGCAAAGCCACAACGTCCTGCCGGATTCTGTTTTCTTTATAAAGGTAAACGCGTCTCCGCGTGGCAGCCAGCGTACCTGGGA
>JAJRST010000110.1 GCA_024278645.1 bacterium
CTTATCACCTTTAATATTTATTGCTATTGCATACTCGCCAAAAATTAATCAAGTGAAACTCCAAAGTCAAGCCCTGTAATGATATCAGGCTTAAAAACAGACGCCGCGCAACAACAAAAATCAGCAACACCTCACTTATCGTTGGGCGGATAAAGATGGGGCCCACTTTTCAAGATTAATAAAGCTGAATCACCGAATATTTTCATTTTCACAAGTGGGCCCCATCCTCAAGCCCACTCTTAAGCGAGGTACAGCAAAAATCAACGTAAATAACTTGCTTTTAATTTGAAACAGTCCTATCTTTTTGGTCTTGTGGACCGGATGTTCTTACTGCTTTAAATCAATAAAACCAGTACTTCATAAAAGGCAAACGAGCGGCAGCATGAAACTTTTCTTTCTATTATTCGCCGCAGGTCTTTTCCTGCTTGGCCTGAATACCGGCTGCAATAAAGGCGTTGCAACCGGCTTTGACCATTTCATCACCGCCAAGGACGGCAGACTTTATGACGGCGATAGGGAGTTTCGTTTCATTTCCTATAACATACCCAATCTGCATTACGTGGAAGACAACATGGCGTTCGAGGAGACGAATCCGTTCCGCTTTCCCGACGAGTTTGAAATAAGAGACGCTCTTTTATCCATCCGGCAAATGGGCGGACAGGTTGTTCGACTGTACACGCTGTCCGTTCGCCGGCCGGACGATCCGGATGATATGCCGCGTCACATTTCAGGGCCCGGGCAGTTCAATGAACAGGCGTTTGTCGCCCTGGACAAATGCCTGCAAATCGCCAACGAATACGGCGTTCGTCTCATTATTCCATTCGTCGACAACTGGAAATGGTGGGGCGGCCGCGGCGAGTACGCCGCCTTTCGCGGAAAAGACAAAGAGGCGTTCTGGACGGACCCGGAAATCATCTCCGACTTTAAAGAGACAATCAGCTTTGTCGTCAACCGCAAAAACACCTTTACCGGCGTCGCCTATAAAAACGACAAGGCCATTTTGGCGTGGGAGACGGGAAACGAACTGACGTCTCCTCCCGCCTGGGTGGCTGAAATCAGCGCTTTTATAAAAAGCATCGACTCGAACCATCTGGTCATCGACGGCACGCACGGCAGCGTGTTGCGGAACGAATCGCTGAACGATCCGAATATCGATGTCGTCACCACGCATCATTACCAAAAAGACGCTGATGAAATCGTTGCTCTGGTGAAAAAGAATGCACTAAAAGCCGGGGGAAAAAAGCCCTACTTTGTCGGCGAATTCGGCTTTATTGATACGCAAGGCGTGCGCCGGGTTCTGGATGCCGTCATTGACGGCCCCTGTTCCGGCGCGTTGATCTGGAGCCTGCGCGGTCACAATACCGACGGCGGTTTTTACTGGCACTCGGAGCCCTATGGCGGCAACCTGTTCAAATCCTATCACTGGCCCGGCTTTCGCTCCGGCGACGCGTTCGACGAGATCAACTGCGTCGCCCTGCTGCGCGAAAAAGCGTTTGAAATTCGCGGCCAGGCCCTTCCGGCGCTCACACCGCCGGCGGCGCCGCAGCTCTTGCCCATCAAGGACGTTGCTGCAATCACCTGGCGCGGATCGGCGGGGGCCAGCGGCTATGACATCCAGCGAGCCGAAGAAAAAGCGGGGCCCTGGACGACGATTGCAGAAAACGTTTCCGACGCCGATGTGCAATACCGGCCTCTTTACAACGACGAAACCGCCGAAATTGGCAAACGCTACTTTTATCGCATCATCGCCGTAAACGCCGGCGGCACATCGGCGCCGTCGAACATCGCTTCGGCGCCCGCGGTTGCGCACCATACGCTGGTCGATGAATGCCGCGACTGGAACCAAACGCACAAAATATACGGCACGCTGACCATAAAAAACGATGAGGCGCGCCGGTCAAAGGAAGATGCGCATCGTTTTCTCGGCGGCAAAGGCGATGCGGTCGTCTATCGTTGCGACGACGACATGGCTTCATTTCGCATTTTCACTTTTTTCCCCGAGGAGGCGGTCGATCTTCTCATCAGCGGCTCGACAAACGGAGCGGCGTTTGCACCCATTTCGTTTGAGCGTGCGGACTATTATTCCGGCACGGGTGAATATGGCTACTACAAACCGGCGCTATTTTCCGCAAAAGAAATGCCGCAGGGTATAAAATATTTAAAGATCGAATTTCCGGCAACAGCAGAACTTTCGAGGATTGAAATAAAATATGGCCATTGAGAAATTACAAGCGTTGAGAAGCAATGTGCAACGCGAATTGGTCGAAGGACTCATGCCCTTTTGGCAGACCAAAGTCCTCGATTACCAGAATGGCGGTTTTATCGGCCGCATGGACAGCCGGGGCCAGGTCGACCGCCGCGCCGTGAAAGGACTCATTCTCAACACGCTACTGTTGTGGAGCTATGCAACGCTTTATCAATTTTCAAAGGATGATTCTTTCATGACCTTGGCGCAGCGCGCTTATGACTATTTGGTGGACAACTTTCTGGACGCCGAACATGGCGGCGCGTTTTGGCATCTCGATTTTAAAGGAAACTTTCTCGACACAAAGAAAAGAACCTATGGCCAGGCCTTTTTCATCCATGCCCTGGCCGAGTATTATAAAATAGTGCGGGAGAACCAGGTCTTGGATCTCGCCTCTCATTTCTTTGACATGATCGAAGCGTATGCATACGATCCTCGGCACGGGGGATATGTGGAAGCCTTTGAGCGAAACTGGAGCGAGGCTGAAGACCTGCGCCTCAGCGCTGTGGATATGAATGAAAAAAAATCCATGAACACACACCTGCATATCCTGGAGGCCTACACAAACCTGCTGACGGTGTGGCAGAACAAATCCGTCGAGCAAAAGCTTTCCGATACACTCACCATCTTTTTAAAGAAAATTTTGAATCCCGGCACGCATCACATGCGGCTGTTTTTCGATGAAGCGTGGACGCCGAAATCCGAAAAAATATCTTTTGGCCACGACATCGAGGCGAGCTGGCTGTTTCTCGAAGCCGCCAAGGTGCTGAACGACCCGGAACATTTGGAGAACGTAAAAGATGTCTCTGTAAAAATGGCCTCCGCCGTGCTCGCAAAAGGGATGGACAAGGATGGCGGGCTGTTCTGGGCAGGAGATAAAAATGGCGTCATCGACGCCGACAAGCATTGGTGGCCGCAGGCAGAGGCTGTTGTCGGCTTTCTCAACGCTTACCAGCTTTCCGGTGAAGACAAGTTCTTAAAGGCGGCCATTAAAACCTGGTCATTCATCGAAAAACACATTATCGACAAGAAAAACGGGGAATGGCACTGGCGGGTTTCCCAGGATCGCAAGCCCTATGCGAACGACCCCAAGGTCTCCGAATGGAAAAGCCCGTATCATAACAGCAGAGCGTGCATTGAAATCATAAAACGCATCGACGACATTACCAACCAGAACCCATGATATTTTGGAGCGGCCATGGAAAAATCCGCCTTTGATCGTAAAATCAAGGAAATGTTCAAACAGCATAAAAAGTTTGTCGAATATCCCAATGTAAAGCTGGAATCGACAAACGGCATTTATCACCGTTACAAATACCCGGTGCTGGAAGCGGAACATACGCCCATCTTTTGGCGCTTTGATTTGAACCACAAAACCAACCCCAATTTGTTGGAGCGTCTTGGAGTCAACTGCGTGTTCAACGCCGGCGCCATTCTTTTGCATGACAAGATAGTAGTCATGGCCCGCGTCGAAGGCGTCGATCGCAAATCCTTTTTTGCCGTGGCCGAAAGCGAGTCCGGCGTCGACAATTTCAAGTTTTGGGACTATCCCGTGCTGATGCCTGAGACGGAAGACCCGGACGTCAATGTTTACGACATGCGCCTGGTGCAGCATGAAGACGGATGGATTTACGGGTTGTTCTGCAGCGAACGCAAGGACCCGAATGCACCGGCCGGCGACCTGTCCGCCGCCATCGCCAGCGGCGGCATAGCCCGTACCAAAGACCTGAAAACCTGGGAACGATTGCCGGACTTGCAATCCAAATCGCCGCAACAACGCAACCTTGTACTGCACCCGGAATTTGTCGACGGCCAATACGCCTTTTACACGCGTCCTCAGGACGGCTTTATCGACGCCGGCTCCGGCGGCGGCATCGGCTGGGGCCTTGCCGACGGCATGAATCCCGCAATCGTCAACGATGAAATTATCGTCGATGACCGGCAATACCACACCATCAAGGAAGTAAAAAACGGACTTGGCCCGGCGCCGCTCAAAACCGAACACGGCTGGCTGCACCTGGCGCACGGCGTCCGCGGCACAGCCGCGGGACTTCGCTATGTGCTTTATATGTTCATGACCTCGCTTGAGGAGCCGTGGAAGGTCACTCATGCCCCCGGCGGCCATTTCATCGCCCCCGCCGGCGAGGAACGCGTCGGCGATGTTTCCAACGTGACCTTTTCAAACGGCTGGGTGCAACGCGGCGAGGATGTGTACATTTACTACGCCTCCTCGGATACGAGGCTGCACGTTGCGACGTCTACCATTGAGAAACTGGTGGACTATTGCATAAACACGCCGGAGGATGGCGGCCGTTCCTACGCCTGCGTGCAACAGCGCATCAAGCTTATAAAAAGAAATATGAAAGCATTGAAAGAAATGGGGATCGAGTGGTAAAAAGGCTGCGCTTTTCCACCCTCGCCTTGCTTAAATTATTTGCTTGATTTTTTGTCGAATTGTGACTACTATTGAATCGACGTCCGAGTCGTACAATCTGCAACAAAACCCGCAGCAAAAGCAGGCTCTAATGAAATAGACGCGTATCCATATTCCGCTCGTGCATTTATTGAGGCAAATACATGAGAACGGAGCAAGCCGTCTGCTCTTCGTTTTTACGATACCGGCCGTAGGAGGATTTTGGGGTAAAAAGGCTATCGTAACAATTTTGCAAACCGCAATTTTCCAAATCATTTGTAGTTTTAGGATGTACGACAAAGCTCTGGAAGGCATTGTGTATCTTGTGGGATAAACAGCACTCTGGCGGCAGTTTTCATTTTTGCATTGCAGCATTTGGGAAAAACTTTCAATAAATGAAGCGGCACAGCATCCGGCATTTGCAATTAAACAGGCAAGGTGAACAATAATTATGGAATGGCAACTCGTACCTTACGCAATCCCTTTATTCGTTGGCGCAGCGCTCCTCATATTCACCGCATTTTTTGCTCTGTCCCGCGGTTCCACACTGGCCGCCGTGTTTGTGGCCATCAGCAACATCCTGCTGGCCGTCTACGTCATCGGCTATGCCATGGAGCTTGGTCAAACGACGCTGCAAGGCGTATTATTTTGGGCCAGAATCGAGTCTATCGGACTGGCGACGGCGCCGGTGGCCTGGTTCATATTAATCCTTGCCTACACAGACAGACGCAAATTGATCTCCACCTTTAATATCCTGCTGCTGTCGGCGGTGCCTGTCAGCACGATCATTTTTGCCTGGACCAATCAATACCACGAATGGATTTGGAAAGACCTCAGCCTTGAACGAGCCGGTATGGTCTACCTCGCCGCCTTCAAACCCGGCCCCTGGTACTGGGTCAACAGCACTTATACAAACCTGCTTGTGCTGCTGGCCATTGTTCTGCTGGCGCGAACCTATGTCCGTCTGCCAAAGCTCTTTCGTCGGCAGATTATTGTGTTATCGACAGGTTTGATGGCCCCCGTGGCGATGTATGTCATTTACCTCATCGCCCTTGCCGCCGGCCTGCCCTTGCCCAATGTGAGTTGGCAAGCTTATGCGTTCATCATCACGGCTTTGATCATCTCGCTTGGCGTGTTAAACTATCAACTTTTTGATATTGGACCCGTGGCCCGCGACGCCATTTTCGACGACATGGATGACAGCGTGATCGTCATTGACAAACGGATGCGCATCATCGACATCAATCCGGCGGCCGAATCAACGCTTGGCTGCATGCGCGCCGACGTCATCGGTCAAAACGTGGAAAACCTGTCTCTGGGGGGTGAAAAAGGCGTTCTTGGCAAATACTTTAATTCAAAAGAGACAAGGGACGAGTTCAGCATAGACGGGCGGGTTTTTGACACCAGCGTTTCCAGGCTGGCACGAAAACGCGGACAAAGCAACGGTTGGCTTTTGGTCATGCGCGACATCACCAAAAGAAGGCAAATGGAAGAAGAGCAGAGAAAGCTTATTGCCGAACTGCAGGCTGCTTCAAATAAAGTAAAAACTCTTAGCGGACTTTTGCCTATTTGCGCCAATTGCAAAAAAATCAGGGATGACAAAGGATACTGGCACAGCGTAGAAGTATATGTCCGGGACCATTCGAACGCCGAGTTCAGCCATGGCATCTGTCCGGACTGCTTAAAGGGACTTTACCCGGAGTTTTACGAGGAAGAGGAGAACAACGAAGAAACCGACGGAACTACGTGAATCAGGGCGCCCCAACTTCCCCTAGTTGTCGCCACGCCAAGGCAAGACAGTCATAGTCGAATTGTGGTAAACAACGACCGTCCTTTGGGAATCTCGCCTTATCTCACAGTTTACTTCCGAGTGCAGCCTCCTCAATTCAGCCATGTATACTCTTCTCTGAAAGCTATTTTAAAGTGCTGTGCAAAAACAAACAGGTAAAAAATGAAAAACGTACGTAAGGATCAACGCCAGTCCGAAACAAACGTTGAACATACAAACTCCATTTTCCGAGCGCTCCGCAACATAAACCAGATGATTATCCGCGAAAAAGACCAAAGCCGGCTCATTTCGCAAGCTTGCCGCCTCATTGCCGAAGCGACCGCTTTCCACAGCGCCTGGATTATGCTCGTAAATAAAAAGGGCATTGTTGAGCGGACGGCTGAATATTGCTTTGGCGCGTCCTTTAAAAGCATGAACACCCACCTTCGCAAGGGCGAGTCTTTATTTTGCATCAGACAGGCCCTTGCAAATGATCGCATCATTAAAGTCGTAAACCGTCAGCAGTCCTGTGGAGACTGCCCGTTGCAACGATATTCTCCGGAATTGGGCGCGCTCTCGATGCGTCTTGAACACAAGGATATTATTTACGGGGTTCTGACAGTTGCTGTAAACATGGAAGACCTGGAACCGAACAGCATGGAGCTTTTGCAAGACATTGCCAACGACCTTGCCTATGCTTTACACAATTTAAACCTGGAATCGCAAAAAGAAAGAGCGCTCGCCGCGCTGCAAGAAAGCGAGAGCAACTTTCGCGACCTGGCCGGCAACTCGCCGGACGGCATTGTTATCACCAAAGATGACGGTCAAATCATTTTTGCCAATAGACGCGCTTGTGAAATTACCGGCTATTCGACCGACGAACTGTTATCCATGTTCGACCGGGAGTTGATCCGCGCCGAGGATATCTCCAGATTAAAAGAGATCATAAAAAAACGCATGAATGGCGCGCCGCGCACAAATATCTGTGAACGCGCTCTTGTTGGCAAAGACGGCAAACATGTTGAGGCTGAATTAACAGCGACGACAACTCTATGGTGCGGTGAAAAACACCTGATGATTACGATCCGGGAAATCGGCGAACAAAAAAGAAGCCGCAATCGTATTCAACATTTAAACAAGGTGCTGCGCGCGGTGCGCAATGTCAATCACCTTATCACTAAAGAGCTTGACGTGACTTCGCTGATTCGGAAAAGCTGCGACCTGCTCATCGAAACAGGCGGCTACAGCGGCGCCTGCATTGTGCTTGTTGATGGCGAGGGTGTAATCAGCCGACTTGCATTGGCCGGCGATTGCCCCCAA
>JAJRST010000111.1 GCA_024278645.1 bacterium
CCTTTGCGCACTATTGGGCGCTGGTTGACGCATGTATCCTGGTTAGTGCGTTTGAATTTCGTAAGCTTGAACTCGATGCGGTCTGATTCGTCAAAATCGAGCAATTGCTCGATCTCATCTTTTTTGCTGATCTTGGCCGTTTTGCGAATAACGATATGATCCGCGTCCACGCTTTCCACAACGCCGTCCACGGTGCTGGTGATTACGGATCTCGAATCTTTTGCAACCTTTTCCTCCATGCCGGTGCCGACCATCGGCGCCTCCGGCACAAGGAGCGGGACGCCTTGTCGCTGCATGTTGGAACCCATGAGGGCCCGGTTCGCATCGTCATGCTCCAGAAAAGGGATAAGGGCGGCAGCCGGAGATACGATCTGGTTCGGCGACACATCCATATAAGTAACTTCGGAAGGAGGCACCACGGGGAACTCGCCCCGATGTCGACACTTGATGCGATCATTGACAAAGCGGTTGTTGTCATCCAGTTCCGCATTCGCTTGCGCCACCATCTCTTCTTCTTCCTCATCGGCGGCCAGGAATACAATCTTGTTCGTCGCCACGCCGTTTTCAACCTTGCGATAAGGCGCTTCGATAAAGCCAAAGCTGTTGATTCTGGCGTAGGTGGTGAGAGAAGAGATCAGACCGATATTGGGCCCTTCGGGCGTTTCAATCGGACACGAACGACCGTAGTGTGTGTAGTGAACGTCGCGAACTTCAAAGCCCGCACGTTCACGGGTGAGGCCGCCGGGGCCCAAGGCGGACAAGCGGCGTTTGTGGGTCATTTCCGCCAACGGATTGGTTTGATCCATAAATTGCGACAACTGGCTTGTGCCGAAAAATGTATTGATAACCGAAAGGATGGTTCTGGCGTTAACCAGGTCCTGCGGCGTCGGATTTTCGCTTTCGCGCAAATTCATTCGTTCTTTAATGGTTCGCGCCATGCTAGACAGGCCGACCATCATCTGAGCCGAAAGCTGCTCGCCGACGGTGCGCACCCGACGGTTGCCAAGATGGTCGATATCATCGGCGCTCCTTTTACCCTGACGCAGGTCCATGAAGAATTTTATAATTCCGATAAAATCTTCTTTTGTAAGGGCGAGGTGCTCGGGGTCGACCTCGATGCCAAGCTTTCTGTTCAAACGGTGCCGTCCGACATCGCCAAGCTCGTAGCGCTTGGGATTGAAAAACAGCCGCTCGATGAGCTGCTTTGCCGTGTCGCTGTCCGGCGGCTCGCCGGAGCGCAATTGACGGTAGATCAAGTCCAGCGCCTCGACCTAACTGTGGGCCGGATCTTTTTGCAACGTATTGCTGATAATATCCTGTCCGAGGAATTTGTCGGTATGCAGGATCTCGACCTTGTCCAAACCGAGATTGAGAATCAGATCAATCTTGTCCTCGGTCAGCTCGGTATAGCGATCGACGATGACTTCGCCGGTCTCCATGTCGACGATATCCTCAACAACGCGCGCACCAAGGTTCTTTTTGAGAGATTTGCGCGTCACTTCAATTTCATTGATCAAGCCAAAGGCTTCGAGGATTTGACGATCCGACGAATAGCCGATGGCTCTCAGCAACGTCGTCGCCAAAAACTTTTTCCGTCTGTCGATGTAGACGTTCATCAGGTCGTAAATGTCGGTGGTAAATTCAATCCATGAACCGCGCAGCGGAATGATCCGGGCCGAAAAAAGCTTTGTACCATTCGGATGAATAATTTCATCGAAAAAGACGCCGGGGGAACGATGCAATTGGCTGACAATAATCCGTTCGGCGCCGTTTATGATAAAAGTTCCCCTGTCGGTCATGAAGGGAATATTTCCCAAATAAACAATCTGTTCTATGGAATTCGCCAGCGAATTCGCGGCATCATACTCATCTTTGATTGAAAGTCGGAGCTTCGCTTTCAGAGAAACAGAATAGGTCGTTCCTCTTTCCTGGCATTCGATGACTGAATACTTTGGGGGCTCAACATAATATTCGATGAAATCAAGCTCAAAATTTTCCCGGCTGTCCACGATGGGGAAAATGCCTTCAAACACCGCTTGCATGCCCTGACTTTTTCGCTCATGCGGCTGGACGTCATGCTGCATAAATTCCTGGAACGATTTGAGCTGTATGTCCAACAAATCGGGGATTTCGGCAGCAGATGGAATTTTTGAGAACGATTTCCGAACTCTTTTTTGTCCGATTGCCAAAGATTCACTCCCTTTCGATGGTTTAATAATACTCAAAAACCGAGCTAAAGGAGGCCTTTAGCTCGGCTTTATTATTTTGATCAAGTTGTTGCAACCTTATTTGACATCAACTTCCGCGCCAGCTTCTTCGAGTTTCGCTTTTATCTCTTCAGCCTCTTCCTTGGTCACGCCCTTTTTCACTTCACTGGGAGCGCTGTCGACCAAATCCTTGGCCTCTTTCAAGCCCAGGCTGGTGAGGGCGCGAACGGCTTTGATAACCTGAATCTTTTGTGCGCCGGCGGATTTCAAGACAACATCAAACTCGGTTTGTTCTTCGGCAGATTCTTCGCCGGCGCCGGCAACAGGTGCGGCAGCAACAGCCATCGGTGCAGCGGCAGTAACGCCAAATCGGTCTTCAAGAGCCTTGACGAGCTTTGACAGTTGCAATACTGTCATCTCTTCTATCGCTTTAAGCAACTCTTCAATTTTGGGGTCATTGATCTCGGCTTTCGCTTCTTGCTCTTCAACCTGAACATCTTTTTCTTCGGGCATCTCTACCTCCCGTAAACGTTTAGTGTATGAATAAATTAACCTTCTTTTTTCTCTTTAACTGCGTCTAACGCATAGACAAGCTTTGATATGATGCCTTGCAAACCGCCGACCAGGCCGCTTAACGGGGCGGCAATGCCGCCGACAACCTGTGCGACAAGAACCTCTCTCGGAGGGATGCTCTTCATCGCATCGGCTTCCGCCGCACTGAGCATTTGCCCTTCGACGACGGCGCCTTTGATCTCCGGCTTTGCTTTTTCCTTGTGCTGTTTGACAAATTCGGAAATGACTCGCACCGGTGCAACCGGATCGCCAAGCGCCAGCGCCAGACCCGTCGGGCCGGTCAAATAGGGAATCATGCTTTCCAATCCGACCTGCTCACAGGAGCGCTTTGCCAATGTATTTTTTACCACGAGGTAGGCGACGTCGGCTTTACGGAATTCGCGACGCAGTTGCGTAATCTCTTCGACGGACAAACCGGTAAAATCGGTGAGAAAAACGCCGTTCGCTTTTTGCAAGCTCTCCGCTATCTCTTCAACTTTTTTTAATTTTTGTGGTTGAGGCATTGTTTTCAATTCCTTATTATGCAGCTTCATTAATCGAATTTTTATCGATCTTGACGCCGGGGCCCATTGTATTCGCCAGACTTATGCTTCTGATGTATACGCCCTTTGCCGTCGCCGGCTTGAGCCGATTGACGACGTCCATAAACGCCTGAATGTTTTTCTTGAGCTGATCACCGGAAAAGGAGCCCTTGCCAACCGCCGTATGGATGATGCCATACTTGTCGACGCGAAAATCAATTTTTCCGGCCTTGGCCTCCTTTACGGCCTTGCCAACTTCAAAAGTCACGGTGCCGACTTTGGGGTTCGGCATCAAACCGCGCGGGCCCAAAACGCGACCAAGCTTGCCAACCAGGGCCATAACGTCAGGCGTGGCAATGACGACGTCAAAATCAAACCAACCGCCCTGAATTTTCTCAATCAGGTCTTCGGCGCCAACATAGTCCGCACCAGCCTCTTTTGCTTCGGTTTCTTTTTCACCTTTGGTTAAAACGCAGACTCGAACCTCTTTGCCGGTGCCTTCCGGTAGAAGAACAGTGCCGCGAACCATCTGATCAGCCTTTCGAGGGTCAACGCCCAGGCGAACGCTGATTTCAACGGTCTCATCAAACTTGGCGGTCGCCGTTTCCCGAACCAGCTTGATCGCTTCGTCCAGTCCGTACAACTTGCCGTGCTCAATTTTAGCAGCCGTTTCTTTGTATCTTTTGCTACGTTTCATTATTTCTCCGTTATGAATTCTGCAGAAGATCAACCTTCCACAACGATTCCCATGCTTCTCGCCGTTCCCTCAATCTGGCGCATCGCCATTTCGATGTCGTTGGCGTTCAGGTCTTCCATCTTTGTTTCGGCAATCTCTTTAACCTGATCGCGCGTGACCGTGCCCACTTTGGTTCTATTGGGTTCGCCAGAACCTTTTTCCAATCCCGCGGCTATTTTCAGCAAAACAGCGGCCGGCGGAGTTTTGGTGATAAATGTAAACGTATGATCCTGATAGACGGTAATGACAACGGGGATGATAAGCCCTTGCTTGTCCTGGGTACGTGCATTAAACGCCTTGCAGAATTCCATAATATTCACGCCGTGCTGGCCCAAGGCAGGGCCGACGGGCGGCGAGGGATTTGCGTTGCCTGCGGGAATCTGCAACCTGATAGATCCAATTACCTTTTTCGCCATTTTTGAATTATCCTAAGATTCCAGTTCAACCTGTAAAAAATCAAGCTCTACAGGAGTTGCGCGGCCGAAAATACTGACCATCACTTTGACTTTGTTCTTTTCTTCGTTAACGC
>JAJRST010000112.1 GCA_024278645.1 bacterium
CGCGCAGGTTCCAGTTTTTTATGGCATATTCCGCGTAGGCGAATGTGAATTCGAACTGCTTGAGCAGCGAGTCCTGCGGAAAGATGAACGGATCCGGCGGATAATTGATTTCGTAACGGCCGCCGATTTGCAATAATCTATGCTGCCACGTGACATCGGTCCAGTTTTCGACGATGCGGCGATCATAGTCGTACCAGTCCGTATAGTCGAGCTGATTTTTTATTGAAAGCTGCGCCAGCGACAAACCCGGCCATGCAGCGAGGAAGAAAAGGGCTGTCTTCCATGCGGCGCGATTTACTCTTTTTCCCATAATTTCAGCAATTCTTTTTCCATGTCCAGTTCATCGCCCTTGCGGTAGCCGGTGTGCGAGTAGACGACCTTGCCGGAGGCATCCGCCAGGAAACTGTGCGGAATGGCATCCACCATAAAATTGGCGCTGACCTTGCCTTCCGCATCCAGCAGAAAAGTAAACGGGTAGTTGTTCTTGCGCACAAAGGACTTTACCTTGGCGATGCTGCGCGGCGAATCCGTGGAAATGGCGACGACGTTGATTTTCTTGTCCGCATATTTTTCCATCAGCTTTTGAATTTCCGGAAACTCCTTATGGCAGGGCAGGCACCAGGTCGCCCAAAAGAGGATGATGTTGGCGTCGTTGTCCAGGTGATCCTTCATGACGTATGTCTTGCCATTGACATCCTTGAGTCTGATGTTGGTGATATCCTGCGCCAGCCCGACGGCGCTTGTCAATAAAATGAAAAACAACCAAATGGTTTTCATAAACACCTCGTAAAAAATCAGGCCCGCAAAAGCCGCGGGCCCTGATCCGTTATTTCAAAAGGGTGAATTTTTTGTACCCCGAGAAAAGCGTGCCGTCGCCGGTCTAGTACACAATGCGGTACAGGTAAACGCCCCCGGCGAGCGAACCGCCGTCAAAATTGACATGATGCACGCCGGCGCTCAGGCCGCTCAACCGTTTTTCCGCAACCAGGCGGCCGCGCACGGAATAGACCTGCAACACGGCCGATTGGCACTGCTGCGCCGCGCTGTATTCAATGGTTGTTCCGGGGTTGAAGGGATTGGGGTAGGCGCCCACCAGTCTAAACGAAAGCGGTTCCTTTGCATCTCGATCCACGGATTGCGGCCACCCGGTTTTTCCGAACAGCGTCACCCAAAAGACATTAACGCCCTCGACGGCGCTGCTGTCCGCCAACGGCGAGATTTTCAGGGCGACGTCGCCGCTGTCCGGCGTGGCCCCGGCAAAAAGATGCAGGGAAAAATCCAGGCTGTCATTGGCGGCAATGGTATCGTCGACGACATCCACCCAGGGCGCCAGGCAATACTCGATGCAGATCGACGAGGACCAATCATCTGGCATGACGCCGGCGACGCGCTGCAAGCGCACCGGCTGCGGTTGGTCGGTCAGGTTGTAAATCTTACCGGCGGTGACGAACTCTTCTCCCGGCACACCCTGCAGCCTCAAGGTGTCGGCAGCGGCGACGGCGATGACCGGCGGTTCGACGGCCTGTTTTTCAGCAACAGCGGCCGCCATGATCACCTTGTTGTCCATGTTTTGCACAAAGGCGATGATTTCGCAGTTCTCCCTGACGGCGCCGGCCGGCAGGTCGAATTCGATTTCGTCGTCAAACGACCAACCTTCCTGGATTGGCGTCTCGCCGACAATCGCAATGCCGTCAAGATCGGGATGCATGGCGCGGAACACATGCTGCAGCGAGTCGAGTCCGCCCCACCTTTCGTAAATGTGCGACTCGGTTACAGCGTAAAAGAGACGAAAGGAGCGCACATAGGATGTGGCGACGCCGGTCAGTTTTGTTACTGCTTTTATATGGCCGTCTGTTTCTGTGTAGGTCGTCTCCATTTGCAAACACGTTCCGTGATGAGAGAGCGCGGTGAGAACTTTGCCTTTGTACTGCGGCCACAAATCATCGATATTAAAAGCGGATGACCCCCCGACGATCTCACTGATGCCGTTAAAGATCGCCGTGGGGTAGCCTCTTACCCCGTAGAAACGGATGCGCTCGCGCCCCTGCGGGTTCTCGTAGGCGTCGCCGCCATGATACTCGATGGCCGCGACCTGCCCCGGATATCTTTGAAACAGGCTGTCCACGCACACGGCCGAGCCGGGACAAAAGACGCACCAGGTTCCCGTCGCCTTTTCAATGAGAACAAGATCACGCATGGTGGTAAAACTGTTCACCGCCTGGAAAGCAACATCATTGTCCGGGTTCATATCGCCATCCAGCACCACGCGGACGAAATATTTATACTCGATGTTTTTGGGGAACGAAAACAACCCAAAACTGACATTGGCGGACTCGCCCGGCGGCAAGTCGCTCACCGTCCGAGTGCGATGCACGGTAAAAGCGCCGTCCCACTCGATGCGGCCGAATTCAACGCTGAAGGATTCGGTGTTCTGCCCCACATTTTTGACGGCGCTCTGCACAAGCGTCATCTTGCCGCCCTGGACATAAACCGGTATGGTCAGGCTGCGCGCCTCGACGTCGTGTTCAGATGCAGCCGTCTTTGTCAGGTGCGTCGCGTGAGTCACAACAGGACTAACATTATCTGTTGCTCTTGCCGGGAAAACAGAGGTGAAAAGCACGGCAACAACGAGACAACCCCACAGTTTTTTCATTGTCTACTCCTAATTAACGGTTGATTGAATGATTTTTTTCGTCGCCATATTTTGAATGAATGCGACAAGATAGGAATTAGCATAATCGAAATTTCCCCAGGGCGCGGCATAATGAAACGACTGCTGTTCGTCTCCAGTCAAAGCGTCCCCCTGGCGATTATTGACAAAGCCGCGAAAGACAAAATCGAAATCCTTGAGGCCGTTGCTGCCGGGCGGTTCGTCAAAGCGGATGCCGTCCTCGACGACGGCGACAAACAGGCGCAAGTTTTCCATCTCTTCAAGGGGCGCAAACCGGTAGATTTGCACGTCCACGAGCAGCTCGCCGTCGCGCAACTGTCTGTCGAGTGAGATCGCCGTCCGCGCCGTTTGCGCGGCGTAGGCGGCGTCAAAAACATTGTCAATATCTTCATAACGCGTGGCGTCCACGCCGGAAACCCCGGCGATGCGCAGCGCCGGCAGCGTCGTCAATTTATAATACATGACCCGTTGCATCACATCCTGCGGCGCCGCTTTGTAGAACGGATCGTTGGGGCTGGGCCAGTTGGCGTAATATTCGATGATGGCGAAATCGTCCTCCGGCATGCTTTGCCGGAACAGGTGCAGGTTGTGCGCCGCCTCGATGCAAGGCAGGCAAGAGACGTTGGCAAAGGCCTCCAACAGCACTCGTTGGCGAATCTCCATTTTGAGTGCAATAGAGACA
>JAJRST010000113.1 GCA_024278645.1 bacterium
CGCCCGGGTTGACTTTGAAGATGATGGGCGTCATACCGCCCATGGTGTCCAGCGAAGCAATGACCGGCATGGCAGACTCTGGCTGCAGGATTTCAATGCGTTCATCCTCACTGCTTGCAAGAACGAAGAGACTGTCCACGGAGCGATTGCCGAAATTGGCGACTTTGATTTTCATTTGCAGCTCTTCATCGGCGTCCGGAAAATGATCGCCGTCGCCCGATATTTCCGTCAACGAAACACCCTCGGCGGCGACGAGAGGAAATGCCTTTTTATTGACAAAAGCGAGCGTCGCAACGCCGCTCGACGCCGCGGAGCCATACCCTCCGGCCTCGGCAAGCGTCCGGTAAACACCGCTAAGCACGCCGCAGACCAGGGGATCGATCGCACTGTACAAGCCCCATTTTCGCGCCAAATGATCCAGGTCGTAGCTGCTCCACTCATCCTGGCCAAAAGAGTCCCACAACTCCGCATTCCAAATGTCCGGGCTGTTCTTCCACAAATGGCGTGTCAGTGTATGCGCAAAGCGCGTCATGTCGAGGTGTGAAAACCCAATTCCGTAGCGATAGCAGTCAAAGGCAAAAGCCGCTTCGATGGCCGAATGCGAGATGTCATTGGCGCAGCAGTATTTTGAATAGTCCCATGTATAGGCGTCAATCAAAGGGTCGTAACGAAGCATCGTTTTAAATTCAGCGACCATATCATTGACCACCCGTTCGTACCAGGCCGTATACTCTTCATTCACCGGCATGTAACGATCGGGTTTGGCAATTTGAATGAGCTCCAGCAAAAAATGTCCGAACGCCGCGAATTGATTGACCGGCACATATTTCAAATTGGCGGCCCCCACCCATTTTGGGTATGCGCCGCTTACTGTGCCGCTGGCGCTGAACAATGTCGAATCCCACACCGAATACCATTTGCCGACGACGTTTCTCTCCAGAAAGTGTAAAATCGAATCGGCTCGCGCGCCAAAGCTTTCATAAAGGATGCTGTCCGTGTAGACAGCATGGACAAACTTGGCCAGCTCGGTGCTGAAATGTCCGTCATGGACCAGGTACTCCTCGTACATGTTATCGTCGGAATACCGCTCCGTTCCCCAGCCCAGAAAGCCGTCTTTTATGCGCGGATCGTAAGGGACGCCGTCCTCCGGTACGTCACGGGCGCTGTTCATGATGCCATGGCCATGCTCGGCCAGCTTGTGCAGCCACAGCGTGTCGCCGTCGGTCTGGTACATCAGGTTATAGGTCTGCAAGTTATAGGCCTCGCCCCAGGACAACGTGGCGCTGTTGTTGCTTTTGTAGTAAAAAGTATCCAGGCCGGCTTCTATCCATTGGACGATGGATTCATGCCAATCCGGAAAGTTCTGACCAAAAGACGATGTCGCCGACAACATTAAAATAATCGCAGCAACTGAAAAGATAGAAGCGGTGTTTTTTTTACTTTTGTAACGATCGGACATAAGCTCTCCTTTCCATATAAAAAAGCCGCACACGGTTCATGTATGCGGCTGTAATATGCACATTTATTTCATTTTTTCAAAAGTGAAAGTTGACCGGGTGTCAGGGTCGATATTCGATCTCAATCCGGTGCACCGGCCCGGCCACACCGAACCGATACAAGGTTCGAAAGGCAAAGCAATTGACTGCATCCTCATGCCACAATTACATGACGTCCGCTCATTCCGAATCCTCGCTCACTACTCTCCCTCCCACGACTTTCCGACCTTCAGACCTCCCGACCTTCCGACCTTTTCTCCATCAACTTTTTCCGCGTATACGGGATCAACCCTCAGGCGTCGACAATCGCCTGCCGCACCGGGGATATGGGCTCGTACTTGAACCTTTTACCGGTGGTCTTGTTGACGATCACATCGCCCTCGATCTCCAGCTCATCTCCGACGGAAGCTTCGATATCCGGCGCAATGATCGTACGCACGCCAAGGTTGACGCAATTTTGCAAAAAGATGCGCGCAATGCTTTTGGCGACGACGATCAGGCCCCAGCCGCCGATGCAGGAAGCCGCTTGCTCTCGCGACGATCCGGTGCCGAAATTATGGCCGCCTAGAATGACGCCGCCCGGTTCGATCTCGCCTTTGTTCAGCTTTTGGTTGAATTCGCGATCATCGGCAAAGGCGTATTGCGGCGTCTCGCTTGGAAGCACGGTCGCCATGTAACGCCCGGGATAAATGACGTCGGTTGATATATCGTCTCCAACTTTATATACAACTTTCATTTCATTGTCCTCCTTCCCGTGGGTCCGTTATTTCTCCGCGAATCGCCGAAGCCGCCGCCACGGCGGGCGAGCAAAGATAGACGAACGCATTCGGATTTCCCATGCGGCCCTTAAAGTTTCTGTTCGTGGTCGAAAGGGCCACTTCGCCGTCCGCCAGCGCGCCCTGGTGCACGCCGAGGCAGCAGCCGCAGCCGGCGTTCATCACCACGGCGCCGGCGCTCATAAAATCGGCGATGTATCCCAGGTCAAGCGCCTCGCGATAAATGCGTCCCGATGCCGGGAAGACCAACATGCGCGTGTTTCGCGCCACTTTTTTGCCGCGAATTATGTCCGCCGCAATAGCCAGGTCCTCGAGACGCCCATTGGTGCAGGAGCCGATGACGATCTGGTCGATTTTTGTTCCGACGACCTCGCCGATGGGCGCGACATTGTCCACGGTATGCGGCTTGGCGATGTTCGGCTCTATCTCCGACAGATTGATCTCCAGCACTTGTTCGTAAACGGCATCGTCGTCCGGCGTCGTCAGTTCAATTTCATCTTTTACGCCGGCGACCTCGCGCAGGTAGCGAATGGTTTCCTCGTCGGGGACGACAATGCCGGCGGTCGCCCCGGCCTCCACGGCCATGTTGCTGATCGTCAAGCGGCCGGAAGTGGACATGGCTCGAATGCCCTCGCCATGGAATTCCAGCACGCGAAAGTTGGCGCCCTTGTTGGTGATTTTGCCGATGAGATGCAAAATGACATCCTTGGGCTGCACATAAGGGTGCAGTTCACCCGTCATGTTCACTTTGATCGTCGCCGGAACTTCAACGTTCAGCACCGCGCCCAACGTCCACACG
>JAJRST010000114.1 GCA_024278645.1 bacterium
CCTTCGGAATAGCTAAAGAACGGCAGCCCATCGACAAGGTAGGAGCGCGTTGATTTTTTCAAAGCCTTTGGATAGCCGGCGTCGCTTAATTCAAATATGCCTTCGATGTCCACATCGGGGTCGCTTAAAAGCGTCAGCAGATTGTCAAAGACTTGTCCGCGCGGCAGCGCGTCTCCGGCGAGCCGTTCGAGCCCAACCTCGGACAGGCCGTGGATGGGCAGGTTTTCGGTCGGCGACGGTTCTTTTAATTCGCCGCCAAATTCAAAGTAGCGGCGAAGAATTCTTCGCTTTTCACTGTCGGAAACATCCGAACGCCCGGCCACGCGAAAGACGTTGGCCAATACATGCGACATTCGTTCAATCTCTTCGAAACGGCGCGAAAGGCTTTTGCCGTCGACGTTGGATGAACCGAGAAATTCGTCCAGTTGCATTCGCAGGGCAATGGGCGAGGTGTCGCTGTCCAGGTTGGCGCTCTTGTGCCATTGCTGTATTTTCTCGCGCGTTTCCGCAAAAGAAGCGCCCAAAAGATGATCCAGCTCTTCGTCCGACAAGCCGACGAGCAAGCCGTCCTTGACCCGGAACACAGTCGCCAGGTTGTGCTTGTGTTGGCGAATGTCTTTGTCCAGTTGTTCGGCAATCTCCCGGGTCTGCTCGGCAAAATCGGATAAAAAGGCTCGCCCCATTTCGGTGAATGTCATGTGCGGCTGCGCCGATGTCTTGGCTTCCGCAGTGCGCTTGTAAAATTTGTCGGCAATGTCCTGGACTTCCTTGCCGTCGGCGCCGGTGAAAAGCGTGGCGATATCGTTGACGTCGCTTTCCAGTCGTTCCACGGCTATCACTCTTGCCGAGTAATCATAAGTGGATTGGTTCACCGTGCGGTCCAGGAGTTGCTGGATGCGTCGATCTCTTTCCTCGACAATGGTGCGATCGGGCAATACGTACAGGTCCGGCTTGCCGCCGAGAATCGCGATCCTGCCTTTTTCAGTGATATGCTTGACCACGGCATGGTCGTCGGAGAATTCGAAATAATCCTGGGCGTCATCGTCGCTGGCCGCATTTTGCAGCATGGCGTGCAGCTTGAATATCATGGGCACGCTCAACGGGTCGCCGCCAAACATGGCCGCCAGCAAGGCGATGCGTCCCTGCTCGGTGAGGCCGATGGGTGCGCCGGTTTGCTTGTCCGTCTCGAAAAAGTTGTTTTGCAGCTCCCGGCGGCGATTTTGCTGATTGCGCGAAGCGGGAGCGCCGGCGTCGACGTCGGCCTGCTCCCGGATGATGGCGAGTACCTGTTCAAAAGTCTGCACCAGCTTTTCCAGGGCGGCGTCGCCGTCGGCTGCCAGATATTTTTTCCCCTGTTCCGTAAGACCGTTGACGACCTTGTCCATCTTTTTTGACAGCTTGAAGATATTGCGCCAGGCCGCCGTTTTGTCGCCTTTTTGCTGTTGGATTTTCTGCGCAAGATTTCTCAGCCGCTCATCCAGCTCGTCCAGGGCGGCGCGCTCCACATCGGTGATTTCGCCGTTGATGTTGTTGATGGCGACTTTTCCTTCGAAACTCAGACCGTTGCAATGGCCGGTGACGGCGTCGTGGGTAAAATATACCGAGTTGTTTTTGCCGTCGCTCAGTTTCGACAGCATGTCATCCAACTCGTCCAGCTTTTGGATTTTGTGGGCCACATCCTGGTCGCGGCTGCCGGATAAAAAGATACGCCCTTTTTCCGTAATATCGACGACGTGGCTTTTTTCGTCGATGGTATAATAAAGCTCCTGGTCGACGGTGGCCATGTCCTTGTTGACTTCAAACTGGCCCTCCAGCTTTTCGATCAGCTTTTTCACCCAGAACTCGGAGGTCAGCAGCTCGAGCAGCTTTTTGTTTTTCGGATCGCCGCGGCGGGCGCGCAAGATGGCCAGGCCAGCCTTTTCCTCGTCTTTTTCCAGCCATTCAATGCCGTCCTTGAGGAGGCGTTCGACAAGCTCCTGCTGCTTTTTATAGAGATTTTCGACGATCGGTTTTAATTCGTTGTAGACGTTCCTGGGGGCGCCCACCGAGCCGGAGATGATCAGCGGCGTTCGCGCCTCGTCGATGAGCACGCTGTCGACTTCATCGACAATGGCGTAATGCAAGGGACGCTGCACCACGGACCAGACGTCCGTGGCCATGTTGTCGCGCTAATAATCAAAGCCGAATTCGTTGTTGGTGCCGTAAGTGATGTCGGCCTGGTAGGCCTTTTTGCGTTCTTCCGGGTCCTGGCTGCCGTAAATAGCGGCTATGGTCAGTCCCAAAAATTTATAGATTTCGCCCATCCATTCGCAGTCGCGTTGCGCCAGATAGTCGTTGACGGTGATCAAATGCGCGCCCTTGCCTTCGAGGGCGTTGAGGTAGAGGGGCATGGTTGCGGCGAGGGTCTTGCCTTCGCCGGTGGCCATTTCGGCGATTTTGCCTTCATGCAGGACGATGCCGCCAATGATTTGCACATCGTACGGCACCATGTCCCATTCAATCTCCTGCCCGCGCACCAGCCAGCGTTTGCCCCTCAGGCGGCGACAGGTGTCCTTGACGGCGGCGAAGGCTTCGGGCAAAAGGTCGTCAATGGTTTCGCCCATTTTCAAACGGTAGCGAAATTCATTGGTTTTTGCTTTCAGTTCGTCGTCGGTGAGGTTTTTATATTCTTCAGCTATTTTATTAATCTCGTCAACCATTGGGCGGAGGCGCTTCAGCTCCCGTTCCGTGCTCGAACCGCCCAAAACCTTTGACAGGACTTTTTCAATTTTTGCCAGCATTCAATAAATCCTCAAAAATAAATTCTAAAAAACCTAACCCGGACAAGCCGGAAATTCAAAATTCCAAATCCCGGCAGTCAAATTCAACTGTCGCCGGATTTGGTCAAAAATAAACTTTTAAGACACTAAAACAAATAGTTTCTAAAATTTTCCCCCATGCCTTCCTGTGTGAAAGATATTGTTTTTTGAGCCTTGGAGTCTTCGGGGCCTGATTTCATGAATAATGCAGGCTATGTCTTAGACTAAACGACAAAAGCCATCATTAGTTTCCAATGGCATTCGATTCGTCGCTTGTTAAAAATGGAGACGCCGCTGACAACGAGCGGCGTTCCCGGTCCACTCTAACTGAGAATCGCGACTAAAAAGCGATGGATTTATTTTTTTATCGCCTTGTTCTGTTTGCCTCTCCCGGTTTTGACAATCAGATTCGACTGTTTTAATTCGAGCAGCACAGCGTCCAGAATGCCGTTGATAAAGCCGCTGCTTTTATAGGTGCTGAAAAGCTTTGCCAGTTCAAGCGCCTCGTCGATGGAGACCTTGGGAGGCACGTCATAAAAATGCAGAAATTCGCAGATGGCCATGCGCATGATGATCAGATCCAGCAGCGCAATTCTCTCAAACTTCCAGTTTGCCGAATATTTACGAATAAAGTCGTCCAGCTCTTTGCGATTGTTGAACGTCAAATCGACGATCTTTTTTGTAAAAGCAAGAGCCGGCGGCGGGTTGGGACATTTGGGCAGCAAATCGCCGAGAACGACGGACATGGAATTGCCCGATATCTCCAACGCATAAAGAATCTGAAGCGCGGTCTCCCGTGCATCATGTCGCGTTTGCGGCGGACTGCATTGAAATTCTTCGTTAAACATCCTGTCCTATAATTTCATGCCAGCCATAAATATCTTCGCGGTCTCCGTTCACGTATTCAAAAAAACGTTTTTGAATTTTTTCAGTGATCGGGCCTCGCGTGCCGCTGCCGATGGGAATGCGATCGACGCTGCGTATGGGCGTAACTTCCGCCGCTGAACCGGTGAAAAATATCTCATCGGCAATATATAACATTTCCCGGTTTATTTTTGTTTCCACAACCGGGAGGTCAAACTCTTTTGCAATTGAAAAAATACAATTGCGGGTCAACCCCGGCAGAATGGATGAATACAAGGTCGGCGTGTACAAGACGCCGTCGCGAATGACGAAAATGTTCTCGCCGCTGCCCTCGCTGACCAGGCCGCTCACATCCAGGCCGATTCCCTCGGCATAGCCGTCCGCCATGGCTTCCATTTTTATGAGTTGTGAATTCATATAGTTGGCGCCGGCTTTGGCCATGGTCGGCATGGTATTCGGCGCCATGCGGCTCCAACTGGCGATTCGTACATCCACGCCTTTGTTGACGCCTTCGTCGCCAAGGTACTTGCCCCAGTTCAGCGCGCCGATAACCATCTGCACAGGGCATTTCGACGGGTCGACGCCCAGGCTGTTGTAGCCGCGAAAAGCGATCGGACGCACGTACGCCGATTCGAGTTTGTTGATTCGTATGGTCTCCTTGCAGGCCTCGACAACCTCTTCCTGTGAATAGGGTATCGGCATGCGGTAAATCTTTGCCGAATCGAACAAACGCCGGATATGATCCCGCAGCCGGAAAATGCTCGGCCCTTTCGGCGTTTTATAGCAGCGCATGCCTTCAAAAACGCTGGTCCCATAATGGACGACGTGAGACATTACATGGATCGTTGCATCTTTCCAGTCAACAAAACGGCCATCCATCCATATTTTGCCTTGCTCATCTCTTTTATCCATGTTTGCTCCCCTTTCTGTTTTTTGATTTCGTGGTTTATCGCAAATCCTTTGCGCGTAACTGTATCGAACGACGTCCCATGAATACATTTTCTTCGATGACGTAGGCCATATCCAGGTCGGATTCGCCGGGCGTCAGCCGGTACAACAGGTCGCCCATGTTAAAAGCAATGACGTCAAACACTTTGCCGTCCTGCCGCACTTTGAATTTCAAGTGGTTTTTGCCGACAATCGACGGCGATCCCACAATTTGCAGGTTTCGCGACACAAAAACGGGCCGCATGTTTTGCGGTCCAAACGGCGCGAACATTTTCAACAGCTTGATAAATTTATCGTCTATCATGCCCAGGCGAATCTCCGACTCGATGTTCAGCTTCGGCGCCGAGAGCTCCGGCGTCAGTTCGCGTGCGGCGATCTCTTCAAATCGCTGTTTCAGCTCGTCGATTTTCTCCGCCTCGATCGAGAGACCCGCGGCGTACTTGTGGCCGCCAAAGCCGAGAAAGAGATCCTCGCACTGCTTCAACGATTCGTACAAGTCAAATCCCGGAATGCTGCGCGCCGACCCTTTGCCCACGCCGTCTTCTATCGAGATTAAAATAGTCGGCCGGTAATATTTTTCCACCATACGAGACGCGACAATGCCGATGACGCCGGTGTGCCATCCTTCCTTGTGCAGGATTATCGAGCTCGGCATTTTCCCGCCAAAAAGCCGGTCGGCTTGTTGTATGGCTTCATGAAAGGCGTCTTCGTCCACATTCTTGCGGTGCTGATTCTCGCGTTCGAGCACATAGGCGATGCGTTCCGCTTCCTTTTCATCGTCGGTGGTCAATAGCTTCACAGCCCGCTGGGCGTCGCCCATGCGGCCGACGGCGTTGATGCGCGGCGCAATGATGAATACGATCTGCCCTGTGCCGATCTCGCGGCCGCTGAGCCCCGCCGCCTTGATCAACGATTTCAGACCGACGTTTTCGCTGTTGTTGAGAGCCGCCAAACCCGCTTTGACAAAGATGCGATTTTCTTCGACAAGCGGTACGATATCCGCCGAAGTGCCGATGGCCACCAGCTCGATGTAATTCTCCAGAATAGAGTCGTCGATGCCAAGGCGCGTCAGCAGCCCCTGGGCCAGCTTGTAGGCTACGCCGACGCCGGCGAGCTGCTTGAAGGGATAGTCGCAATCACGGCGCTTGGGGTCGACGACGGCGACGGCGTTGGGGCTCGTCGGGCCGGGCTCGTGGTGATCCGTGACAATGACGTCGATGCCCGCGGTCTGCGCCTGTTCGATCTCCTTGTGCCCGGTAATGCCGCAGTCGACGGTGACGATCAGGTCGACGTTTCGGCTTTTTGCTATTTCGATGCCCTGGTCGGACAGGCCATAGCCTTCAATCTGACGGTCGGGAATGTAATAGGAGACGTTGGCGCCCACTTCTTTTAACAACAAATATAAAAAGGACACCGACGTTATGCCGTCGACGTCATAGTCGCCATAGATAAGAATCTCTTCGTTGCCGAGGACGGCGCGCCGCAATCTTTCGACCGCCTCGCTCATGCCTCGCAGGAGGAAAGGATCGTACAATTGCTCCAGGGAGGGTTTGAAAAACTTGCGTGCGCTTGCGGCATCGCTGATGCCCCTTCGTAACAGTATTTGTGCAATGATGTGCGGCACGTTCAGTTGCGCCGCAAGCGAATAAGCATCCTCCTTGTTCAGGTCGTTTTCAATTACCCATCTAAGATCCATATAAAGAACGCTCCAGAATACCCGGTTCTCGGGAACCGGGAGACGAAATATAAAAAAATCAAAGCAGGTCGATAAGCCGAATTCTGTGATCCCGCGCTGCGGGACGACGATCATCTATCTGGGACGCCGGTTGCCCGACGCCTCGAGCGACCTACCCGCGAATCGAACGAGACGGGCCGCCTCTCTTCGCCTATTTGGTCTTGCTCCGGGTGGGGCTTGCCGTGCCTTCAACGTCGCCGCTGAAGCGGTGAGCTCTTACCTCGCCTTTTCACCTTTGCTCCGAAAAATCGGGGCCGTCTGTTTTCTGTGGCGCTTTCCCCCGGTCGCCCGGGGTCCGCGTTACGGACCACCCTGCCCTGCGGAGTTCGGACTTTCCTCATTCCGGCGGCGCCGGAACGCGATCGTCTGACCTGCTTTGTATTATTTACAATAATTATGACGACAACTTACTCTTCACTTGAATCCGGCGTCCACACCACAATGCGGCCGCACACTTCGCAATAATTCAAGCTGTTCATCATTCGAATTTCCAGGCCGTGCTGCGGCGGAATGCGGCTGGAACATTCGCTGCACGCGCCGCCGATCAGTCTTGCCACGGCCACGCCGCCGCGCGCCTTGCGGATGCGATCATAAGTCGATAATATCTGGCGAGAAAGCTTTTGCGCGGCGCCTTTGCGTTTTTCCTCGAGCTGCTGTTGCTGCTCATGCGTTTTTTCCAGCTTTTCATCAAGCTCTTTTTTATTGGCTTCGAGAAGAGCTTGCTGCGATTGAAGCTGTTCTTCTAACTCTTTGATTTCCTCGGAAATCTTGCCAATGCTTTCTTCCAGCTCCAGGCTGCGAAACTCCTTGTCTTCCTTGTTTTTTTCGCTGGTTTCAATTTCCAGGGTGATGGCGTCGTATTCCTTGTTTGTCTTTACCTGGTAAAGTTGAACTTTGTATTTTTTTAATTGTTCATCCAAAAGTATGACATCGTTATCCAGAGAGGATTTTTCGGCAATTAACGAGTTTTTGGCCTCGATCTTTTGCGCCAACCGGTTTCGCATCTCCTCAACCTCGTCCGCCAACTCTTTCACTTTTTGAGGCAGGTCTCCTCTCTCGGCTTCCAGACGCTGAAGCTGTGTGTCAATATCCTGCAAGTAGATGAGCGTCTCTAAAACTTTTTGCAATGTTCATACTCCTTTACAAATACGAATTCACCCTCTTTTGTTAAACAAAAAAAAGTGCACTCAATATTGAATGCACTTTGAAATTTATATAAAGCAACATGCAGGCTTTAAACTATTGAAATAATGGCAATCCTTTTGGAATCGTCTGTTCACCCTTACCTATTGCTTTTTTTTGTCATTCAATTGCACCTTTTTGAAACCAGTGAAAGTAACGCAAAATACTCTTAAAATCAAGCAAAAAAATGTCATCAATAATCAGATTAAAGGGTGCACGCTCGTGTGGCCTGTAAAACAGGTCGAATGGCGCGGCAATGTGTTTGCTTTTAGCATCTGTTTCTAATTCCCATAGCAATAGGCGTCGTCTTTCAGAATCCTTTTACTCCTGCCCGCGGCGTCCACCAAATCAATGGAGGCAATGCTGATTTTACTCTGCATCATCGGCGAGTAAATGCGGTCGATGTGCACCACGGCGGACGGCGAGGAAAATTTATCCGGGCCGGTGTCGCCGCCGAAATGGTCGCTGCGTCCAAAGGCGATGTGAAAGGCAAGCTTTTCGTCCAGCAAAATTTCGTCAATGGGCTGCAGGCCGAAATCGGAGAGAATGCCGAATCCCAGTTCGGCCATGTTGCCGTAGGCCGGCTCGCGGGCCAGCCAGGCCGCCTGTTTTTCGCTCTCTTTTCCCGCGCTCAACACGGCGACGGCGCGGTTGTTTGCGATCCTGAACAGGACGATTTCATCGCCAAACTGCACCGGCAGCGTGCCGCCGGTTTTGCTGGGTTCGCCTTTTTCGCCTTCGTAGGGGACGATGTAGGTTTCGCCGCTGGGCAGGTTGCCTGCCGTGCCGGGTTCGGGGAAACGGCCGCCGCTGGCGTGCGATTGACGCCAGCGCAGATCAAAAAAGACCTGATAGCGATCCCGCCCGTTCACCACAAAGTGCACTTTTGCGGCTTTGGCGTCGTCGAGCAACTTTTTCACTTGTTGACAGCGTTCGTTGACGATGTTATAATCGATGCGCAGGGCGGGAATCATTTTCGGCGAAAAGCCCGGCATGGTGGCCGCGCGAAAGCCGTACTTTTTCGCCGCCACTTTCAGCGGCGCCGTGGTTGAAAACTGCGTCGGCGCCAGAAAGAGCTGGTGCGCGGCAAAGATTTTCGCAAACGGCGTTTTTTCCCCGTCCAGGTCGGCGCTCACATCCGGCGGCCGGCGGTCGAGAACGACGCCGTGCTGCGGCAAATCGGCGTTGTTCGAGTCCACGCTGGGGTAGGCGATGAGACGCACCGCCTCGAGGCCGAGGGCCTGCCGTCCCTGCTCAAGCTCGATGCGCCAGGCCCAGGCCAGCTCCCGTCGCTCGCGCCAGTTGGCCGTGTCCGATTCGGCGGCGTTGGGGATGTCCAGCAGCAGGCCCAGGGCTTTGTCCTGCGGCAGTTTGGGGAAAACGGATTTTATCATTTGGACGAGTTCGCTGCGCGTCAAGTGATTCATGACAGCCTCTTTTTTAGTATTTGACACGGAGGTGCACCGAGAAACACAGAGGTTCACAGAGAGGAAAGCCCATTAAATAGCATTTCCTTGAATGCTGTCTTTTAACAACATTGCGCCGATTCTGAATGTTTCATTTACACCGCCCCGTTCCGTTCGTTTTTCTCCGTGTTTTCTATCTTGAATTATTCATAAATTCTTGCCTCCAAGTCTCTAAAACTCGAACAAACATCAAGACAAGAGTCATTCAAACTTTGAATGTTGCACGCCCTTCAAGTTACATGCCATTTTATTGTTATTTTAGAACTTGGAGCCTTTGCGCCTTGGAGGCAAAAAAATTTTCAGGTGAAAAAACAAATTGTTTGCATCAGTATATGATAAAAAAAGGCGACCACGGATGATCGCCTTTGTCAAAAAGAACAATTTTTACAACAACGACCAGGCGACCGTGAGGCCGGCCATGACGATGGCCACCATGCTCATCAGCTTGATGAGGATGTTCAGGCTTGGGCCGGAGGTGTCCTTGAACGGATCGCCGACGGTGTCGCCGGTGACCGCGGCTTTGTGCGCGTCGGAGCCTTTGCCGCCGTGCGCGCCGCCTTCGATATACTTTTTGGCGTTGTCCCAGGCGCCGCCGGCATTGGCCATAAAAATGGCGAGAACGAACCCGGAAGCCAGACCGCCGGTGAGCAGCCCCATGACGCCGGCGACGCCGAAAATCAAACCCATGAGGATGGGCGCGGCAATGGCCAGCAGAGAGGGCAGCATCATTTCGCGTTGCGCGCCCTTGGTGGAGATGGCGACGCAAGCGGCGTAATCCGGCTCCGCTTCGCCTTCCATAATGCCCTTGATTTCGCGGAACTGGCGGCGAACTTCATTGACCATGCTTGCCGCGGCGCGGCCGACGGCGTTCATGGTGAGGCCGCAAAACATAAAGGCCATCATCGAACCGATGAACATGCCCAGCAAAACCTTGGGGTTCATGAGCGTTACGTTGTAATATTCCATGAAATCGGACAGCGTCGCCGTCGAGGTTTGCACCGCGCCGCGTGAAAGAAAGATGGTTTCCGTGCCCAGGCGAACCAGGCCGATTTTCAGCTCCTCGATATAGGAAGCCAGCAGCGCCAAGGCGGTGAGGGCGGCGGAGCCGATGGCGAATCCCTTGCCGGTGGCCGCTGTGGTGTTGCCGAGCGAGTCCAGGGCGTCCGTGCGTTTGCGGACTTCCGGTCCAAGATTGGACATCTCGGCGTTGCCGCCGGCATTGTCGGC
>JAJRST010000115.1 GCA_024278645.1 bacterium
CGGTTTTTCATATTTCCGCCGGCATTCCGATGCGCATCTTTTTACAGCAGGCGCTGCCGGCGGATCAAATGCAATTTCAATATCCCGACTCGTTGCGCAGCGGCTCCTATTTCTGGACCGTCGGCGTGCGGTATCAATATGACAATTTCGTGCGTTCAAAGGAAGCGTCTTTTATTGTCCCATAACCGCGGCGACGCCGCCGCAAAAGCAAAGCGACTATGTAATCTATTCCCGAGAAATATTTACAAGCGCTGGTGAACATCAGCCGCAATATCAATTTGATCAAGGATCCGGATGAACTGCTGGAAAACATCCTCAGCATCGCCCTGGAACAATTGTCCGCAGAACGCGGCTTTATCCTGCTCGAGGACAAGGACGAACCGCAAGAACTGGCGCCCAAAGCGGCGCGCAACATCGACAGCGTCAATATCGCCGATCAGGCGCAAATATCCCACTCGACCATCGAAAAGGTCAAAAGTACGCGTCAGCCCATCCTCTCGTTTGATACGCTGTCGGACGAACATTTCGACGCCACCCGCAGCATCATGATGCATCGCATCCGCTCCATCGCCTGCGCGCCGCTGGTGCACAAAGACGAAGTGCTGGGGGTGATTTATATCGACAGCCAGAACGAAAAGGCCCGCTTTACGCGTCAGAGCCTGGCTTTTCTGCAGGCGTTCGCCAACCAGGCGGCCATAGCCCTGCAAAACGCCAGGCTCATGGCCAGACTGCAGGAAGAGAATTCTCTTCTCAAGGAGGAGTTCCATAGGCTGTACGCCTTTAAGGAGATCATCGGCAAAAGCAAGGCCATGGATCGCGTCTTCCAGATGATGGGCAAAGTGCTGAACAACGACGCCACCGTACTGATCACCGGTCCCACCGGCACCGGCAAGGAACTGATCGCCAGAGCCATCCATTTCAACGGCCTTCGCAAGGACAAGCCGTTTGTGCCGGTCAATTGCGGCGCCATTCCCGAAAACCTGATCGAGAGCGAGCTGTTCGGGCACAAAAAAGGCGCCTTTACCGGCGCCGTGCAGGATAAAAAGGGGCTCATCGAAATGGCGCACGGCGGCACCCTGTTTCTGGATGAAATCGGCGAGCTGCCGCTCAACACACAGGTCAAGCTTTTGCGTTTTTTGCAGGACGGGCAGTTGACGCCCGTCGGCGACGTGCGCAGTCGTCAGATCGACGCCCGCATTATCGCCGCGACCAACCGGGACCTGCTCAAGGCGATTGATGATGGCGTTTTTCGCGAAGACCTTTATTACCGCATCAACGTCATCCATATCCCGGCGCCGCCCTTGTCGGAGCGCCGAAAAGACATTCCCCTGCTGGCCAAACATTTCAGCAAAAAAGCGGCAAAGCGCTTTAACCAAAAGCCGCCGGGGCTGACGACCGCGGCTGTCGACGCCCTGATGCAATACGCCTGGCCGGGCAACGTGCGCGAACTGGAAAACACCATCGAGCGAGCCGTGGTCATGGACAGCGACGGCGTCATCGATGTGGACGACCTGGCGCTGCCACAGGCGCGCTCGAACGGAGGCATCGCCGCCGGTATGACGCTCGAGGCCATTTCCAAAGAGCTGCTGACCAAAACCCTGAAAGCGGTGGACGGCAACAAAACCAGGGCCGCCGAAATGATGGGCGTCTCCCTGCGCTGGATTCACTATAAACTAAAGGAATGGAACATCTCCGAATGAAACCGCCGCTGACACACCTGGGAGAATTTCGACTGGATGTGGTCATCCAGGACGGCCCCTATGCCATGGCCGTCAAGGGATATCAACCCAGCCTGCGGCGGCCGGTATTCATCAAATTGCTCAAACCGCACATTCGGCAACAACAGCAGTGGCTGACTCGCTTTCGGCGAGAAGCGCAAATCTGCGCCGATCTGAAATCGCCCTACATCGTCGACGTCTATACCGTCGGCGAACAGGAAGGCTATTTCTACCTCGTGCAGGAGTTTGTCGACGGACAAAGTCTCGACAAGACCCTGGAGCAACGACAAAAGCTTCCTCTTGGTTTGGCCCTGGATATCGCCCGTCAAGCGACGCTGGCGCTGCAAGCGGCGCATGAGCGAAAAATCATTCATCGCGACTTGAAGCCGGGCAACATCCTGGTCGACCGCAACGGCCACGCCAAGCTCACGGATTTTGGCATGGCGCACCTGGGCGAGGAGACGACGATCACCCGGCAGGACAGCATCATCGGCACGCCGGCTTACATGGCGCCGGAGCAGATCACCGGCGAGGCGTTGACCCCGGCCACGGATTTTTTCGCCCTGGGGGCGACCCTGTACGAAATGCTCACCGGCGTCAAACCGTTCGATGGCGACAACTATTCCGCCTGCCTGCAACGCATCATGAACGAGACGCCGCCGCCGCCCTCGCGGCGCCATGACCGCATCCCGGCCGCCGTGGACGAATTGGTGTTAAAGCTGCTTGAAAAGGAGCCGCACCAGCGCCCGCAAAAGGCGGGGGATATTTTGGAACAGATCGAAAGCATCATTAGTCAGACATCGATCAAAATAAAAGACGCCGCAGACTTTTTTCCCGGGGAAAAAACGGCGGATGAGGAAACCGTCGCGCCAAAAGCGGACAATGCGCCGCCCGAATCAAGACGTCGTTTGTTGTTTTGGGGCGCTGCATCTCTTTTCGTCGCCATGCTTGCCGGCGTCGCCTTTTTTACATTCAAGCAGTCGCCGCAAAGCATGCATTTGCCAACGGAAAAAATGGCGTCTATTTCAGATTCCACAAAAGCGAGTTCCCCGGACAGTCTTGAAAAAGTGACGCCGCAGATCGACGAGCAGCGGCGCTTTGTCAAAAGAGGTGAATCCGAACCTGCGGAAATTTCGACGCATACAATTGCACAACAAGAAAAGGCCTTCACCGCGGAGGCGAGCGCTTTTGCCGCTCAGGATACGACGGCGACGCTTCATATTCGAGTGCAGCCGTGGGCCAACATCAGCATCGACGGCCGGGTCCTCGATTCCCTGGCAACGGTCTTTGACGGCCGTTTACGCGCCGGAACCTACCGCCTGGCGCTGACGCATCCCGAATTCTCGCCGAAAATATTCCCATTGAATTTAAGGGCAGGCGCGGCGGACACCATCATCTATACGTTCTATGAGCAGGCGGCCTGGCTGGATATAAACGTTCGCCCGTGGGCCGAGGTGTACATCGACGGCAAGTACATCGACAGCACGCCGCTGAAACGCTTAATCGTCGTGGAAAGCGGCAGTCACCTGGTCGAGCTCAAAAACCCCTATTTTCAGACCTTTCGCACGCTCGTTCAGACAACTGCGGGAGACACGGTTGTCATCCAACAGGTTTTGCGAGAATAGTGGTATGTTTTTTGAACATTATAAATTAAAAAAGAATAAATGAGACAATGATGCAGAATTTGCACAAAAAAATATCGCTGTTGCTGCTTTTTTTCAGTTTATCCGTCCTCCATGCGCAGCACCAGGGACATAACGGCTCTCACATGCCGGACAAGCGCAAAGGCATGGCCGCCGTGGTTCTGAACGACAAAATATGGATCATTGGCGGCGCCGCCAGGATGAATATGGCCTTAAAAACCGTCTCCATTTATGATCCTTTGCAAGACAAATGGTTGAGCGACGGGCCGGCGCTTTTGCATGGCCGCGACAATCCAGCGGCTCAAGCCGTTGGTGGGAAAATTTACGTTTTTGGCGGGCGCGACAGGCACTCTGTGATTGCTCAAGTCGAAATGCTCGATCCGCAAAGCGGCCGTTGGCAGACGGTGTCAACCATGCCGTCGCCAAGGTACGGCATGGCTTCGGTGGTCGTCGATTCAAGCATCTGGCTCATCGGCGGCACTTTTGCGAACAATTCCTATTCCGATCGCATAGATGTTTACGATCCGCGGGAAAACCAATGGAGCGTTTTGCCGGCGTCGTTGACTATTCCGCGCGGCAGTCCAATGGCCGCGGTGTTTGAGCACACGGTTTATGTATTCGGCGGCTTTTACTTTGGCCCCATAGGCAGTTACGAACGCTATGAGGCCGGCGCCTGGACGCTCGTCGGCGACATGCCCATCGCCGCAGCCAGTTGCGCCTACGCCCAATCGAACACAGCCGTCTGGCTGCTCGGCGGTATGGGACAAAACGGCGCCCTGAGCACAAGCCAGGTTTTTCAGTGGCAGGCGGAGACGCCGTGGCAAAGCGGACCGACGCTATCGTCCGCAAAATATGAATCGGCGTCGGTTTATTATGACGATAAAATATACTTTTTTGGCGGTCGCATGGGCATGATGTGGGACGCCACCGACGAGGTTGAAATATTTCAAGTGACGACCGGGGTTGCAGATCGCCGACAGCCGCCGTCAGCCTACTCGCTGATGCGCAATTATCCCAACCCGTTTCGAACATCAACGACCTTTTCCGTCCAATTGGCTCGCAGGCAAAATGTAACGCTCATCGTTTATGACATCCTTGGAAACGAGGTTCGCAGGCTGCACGACGGCCCGATGAATGCGGGACGCCATTCAATCTCATTTCCAGCCGAGGACGCCGGGCGGCGCCCGTTGCCATCGGGCGTTTACCTTGCCCGCCTCGTCGGCGAGCGCGTAAACCAAACCCTTAAAATTCATATACTAAAATGACCAAAATACATTCCATTCTGTTCATCCTGTTTCTCTTTCTCGCCGGCCCGGGTGTTGCACAACAAGGTAAAGACGCCAAGCCCGGAAGCCTGCTGCGGCAATTGCAAGACGCCTATAATGCATTTGATATGCAGAAAAGCACGGAACTGCTGAACATCGCCCTGAGCTCGCTCGACTCTTTCGAGGCCGATGAGCAGGTCGAGATTTACAAGTATGCGGCGTTCATTGCTTTTCAGAATTACAACAGCACGCTGGCGGCGAATCACTTTTGGAACCTGCTCGGCGTCGACCCCACGTATACGCTCGATCCCGTGACCACCTCCCCAAAAGCGCTGGCGCTGTTCCAAAAAACGAAAATCGAATATCTGGAAGATATGAACAAACGCCTGCAAGCGCTGCAAAAGCCCCCTGCGGACGTCGATGCTCCGGCTTGGCGTTCCCTTGCCCCCGGCTGGGAGCAATGGCGTCGCGGCTATAAAATTAAAGGCGGCGCGCTTGCTTCAACGGCGGCGTTGTCGCTTTCCGGCCTCGTCTACGCCGTCTATCAAACGCAGCAAAGCAAGGATGCCTATCGCAACGAGCAGAACCCGGAGGCCATTCCCCCGCTCTACGATGATTATAATCGAAACTACAGAATGCAATATTATTTCGGCTACGCCTTTGCCGCCGTGTGGGCGCTTTCGCAGATGGATCTGGTTCTATGGTCGCCGTCCGGGACGCAGACGGCGATTGCACCGAAATTCGGAAATTCATATCGCGATTTTGGCGTTGTGCTGTCTTTACGATTCAAACCGGTCCATTGAATCCAATGTCGCAAGGAGAGTTGGTTTTAAAAGATTTAAGAGGCCTGTAATAAAGAGCGTTCCACTTGTTGGGGGACTTTGATTAAAACAAAATACTCTGCAGGATACAAGTAGTCCTCGCCGCTTTCATCAATCACTCGCAAATCTCCGTCCCTGGCCGTCTCCTCATCAGGCAATACACGATAAATTTTGTGTAATTCCAGGGAGACCGGATATTCGGAATTTTTGATGCAAACCGCAAATCGCGGGGTTGTTTTTTCATGTTTATTCATGATATTAGTCCAAATAGCGTTTACGTTTAATTTCCTTACCAATGCCATGCGCTTCATACCAATGGAGTTCGGCTGTACGTATTCTTCCGGAAGCGAGGCGAACTTTGGCTATCCCTTTCATCTTGCGCCAGCGTCCCGATCCGTAATATTTCCGTAAACGGTTAATGTCTCGGATTGAAGCGTCAACGGCAATTGTTTCGATAGAATAGATTTTTCCAATTATTTCAAAATTTACTGACAAATTTTAGACCTTGCAAGAACAAGATGTTATTTTCTCTGTTTACAAGCTTTATATTTAATATATACTATAAATCAATTTTTCATGCAATCCAAAGATTTTATCATTTTAAATTTTTAATGTCGTACATTGTTAGTTTTTAATTCATGCAAATTTTGCATAGCTCTTTGCAAAATCTGCGTTAATATGACCTCCTTTTTTCACACCTGTCACACCTTGCTCTTCACTATAGCTGCAACCCTATATTTTTCATAATATTACAAATACATTTCATCTTTGGCGCCATATTTGACAAAGCAAGGAGAAACCAATAACTTTAACTCAATATCATGGAGGTTTACAATGAAATTTTTCAAGACACTGGGAACTTTAGCCCTGGCAGCGACTTTGTTTTTTGCTCTACCCGCAATGGCGCAAATGGGCGGAGGCGGCCATTCAGGCGGAGGTCACAGGGGCGGAGGCGGCAATTCAGACGGCGGCTACATGGGAGGCAATCATAACAACGAAGGCCATGAACGCGGCGATATGTGCAATGGCGGGTGGAATGTTCATCCCGATTCACTCGAGATCGTCACTGTGAACGGCGTCGTTATCATCGACTCTTCTATGGGCATGAACGGCATGTTCTTCCTCGATGAAGACGGCGACGGCCAGGCCGACTTTCGTCTTAATTTCGGTCCCTATTGGTATACCCCGGACAGCAGCGATGCGCAACGTCCGGCCGATGGAGAAACCGTCGCCATAACCGGCGGCGCTCATGCAGACGAACAGTTTGACATGCCGGTGGTTATCGTCTATGAGATTAACGGCGAATTCTGGCGCGATCCCTATACGCCTTTCTGGAACAATATGGGCGGCGGCTTTCATCACGGCGGCCGAGACGGCGACAACTGGCACGGCGGCATGATGAACGATTCGCTCGAAACGGTCTCCATTAGCGGCGTTGTCCTCGTCGACTCTACGCTTATGCCGCACTATTACCTGGATGAAGACGCCGACGGCGTTGTGGATTACTTTTTGAACTTTGGCCCCCCCTGGTATGAACCGGAAAGCGGCGCCGTTCGCCCGCAAGACGGCGACGAGGTCACCATTGTCGGCGGTTTGCATGACGGGATGGATGAAATGGAGACGCCGGTTGTCATCGTATATGAAATTAACGGACTGGTATGGCGCGACTCGACGGCTTTCGGCGCCCACGCCGGCGGCTGGATCGGTAAAAATATGCGTCAAAACAAAAGAATCCACAATCCGTTTGACAGAAACGACTGGATGGAAATTAATCCCGGTTGGAACAGCGGCGGCAATCACCACGGCGGCGGCATGATGACGCCGGATTCGCTCTGGTGCCAGCTTCTTGAAATCTATCCTGAAAACATACCCGGTGGACACGATCGACCGACCTTTGCCGCCTTTCAGATTGACATGTTCACTCCCGACGGCATGAGCCAGATGCGCCGAGGCGGCCGCATGGGGCACATGAGCTTTAACAACCAGGTGCGTTTTCAATTCCATTACAACGATGAACAAATGACCGACTATGATGAGGATTCGCTGACCGCTTTTGTGTGGGATGATCAATCCGACAACTGGCAGCCGGTGGCCGATGCTGTCGTCGACGTCGAAAACAATACGGTAACATTTTCTTCAGAGGATGTGAACAGCTATGTCATCCTGTCCACATCGCGGACAACGAACATCGCCGGAGAGGCGTCGGTGATCGGCAATTTTTCGCTGAAACAGAATTATCCCAACCCGTTCAACCCGACCACAACTATCGAGTTCGCGCTCGAGCAAGACAACATGGTCACATTGAATATTTACAACGTTATCGGCCAGCAGGTGGCCACCCTGGTAAGCGGCCCCATGACCGCCGGCGTGCATCAGGTGCAGTTTGACGGACAAAACCTGAATTCCGGCGTCTACTTTTACGAGCTTCGCGTGGGCGCTACAAATAAGATTCGCAGAATGAATTTAATCAAATAAGTAGCTCTTTCCCCCAGCGCCCTGTCCCCTTTTAATGGGGGCGGGGCGATTTTAAAAAGGCCCACTTCCATCCTACTCCGGCATAATCCCAGGAAACAATCCAAACTTTGAATACCGTGTCATTCCTCCTCAATTTATAGCGCCATTTTTTTGAAAAAAACCTTGATTAAATGAATTGTTTTCATTATCTCTATAAATGAATTGTTTTCATTATCCCTTTATAGGCGTACCATAAATTTCATTTAAAACCTGACACATTTCACAACCTCCGAGGGCGACGGCATTCGTCGATCAAACCTCGAGATCAAAAAGACCAGCGAACATGGATAACAAGCCAAAAAGAGGGCCGCATCGTGCTCTTTCAGCGGTTGCATCATCCACTTTGTTTCACACCCGTGTATCCTCTTTAATGTTCTGAGGCAAGCATCCATTTCCATGGAGTTCATCATTAATCCGGCTCGCAAGACACTATCTCTGTTTTATTCATAAAAACCTTTCACTAACAAGGAGAAATCAGTCTATGGCAACGCGCATTCAAACTGAACAAAAAAGTTTCAAGGTTGGCGGTGGACAGGCGGCTTTTACTCTTATCGTTTGTTCTCTCCTTTACATGGTCAACTACATGGATCGACAGGTTTTTGCCGTCGTTTTAGAACCCATGAAAATATAATTGGGACTCACTGATGCGCAGGCTGGCATTATTAATACGGTCTTTCTTTTAAGCATCGCCCTTTTTTCCGTGCCGGCGGCGTTCCTTGTCGATCGTTGGAGCAGGCGCAAGTCGCTCAGCATCATGGCCATTGTATGGAGCGGTTTTACGTTCCTCACCGGCCTGGGAAGAAGCTTTTTTGGCGTGCTCTTGCCCAGAACCGTCGTCGGCATAGGCGAGGCGGGTTTTTCCGCCGGCGGCACCGCCATGATTTCGGCGGCCTATTCAAAGGAGTCCAGAAGCAAGGCGCTGGGCGTTTTTAACGCATTCATCACCCTGGGCGCGGCGCTCGGCATGATCATCGGCGGAAAAATTGCAACCGCTTACGGATGGAGAGCGCCGTTTTTTGTCTTTGCCGTACCCGGCATCATTTTGGGCATTATGGCCCTGTTCCTGCGAGATTACAAGACCGTCGACGAGCTTGACGAATCCGGCAACAAGATGAAATTTTGGGCGTTGGCGAAACGGTTGTTTAAAATCCCCACCCTAAGATGGCTGTACATTGGTTTTGCCATGCAGAATGTTCTCGCCTTTTCCTATCTCAGTTGGACGCCGGCATTTTTAATGCGATCTCAAAGCATCACGGCCGCCAAAGCCGGTCTTATCGTCGGCGTAATCAGTCTCATGGCGATCATCGGCGCTCCCATCGGCGGCGCCATCGCCGACGCCTGGCAAAGAAAAAGCGTTCGCGGCAGAATGTTGTTGCCGACGACAACCATGTTCATTATAGCGATTCTTTTCCCGCTGGCGGTTCTTTTTGATTTCAAAGGTCTTGGTTTTGTCTTTGGCCTTTTGTTCGGCGCCGTGCTCATGATGGGCCTGCCGGCGATGAACGCCATTACCCAGGATGTGGTGACGCCCGGACTCAAAGGGTTGGCCTGGGGCATGTGCGTTCTCAGCATGTACGTCCTTGGCGGCGGCTGGGCGCCCCTCGCCGTCGGCGCTATTTCCGACGCGCTTGGCGGCGGCGCCTACGGCCTCAAGGTGGGCCTTATTTTATCCTCCGTTGGCGCCGTGCTTGCCGGCATCTGTTTATGGATCGGCTCGAAACATTACTCCGAAGATTCGGATAAAGTGAAGCATGTGACCCTTGAAGCAGAATAGTCGAGTCGTCGACATTGTCCGGGGTCTCCGACCCCGGATTTTCTGCTTGCTCTTCCCTTCATTCCACTTACAGACTAGCCCGGCAAGGAAACAATAAAAAAAGCATTGACAATGAATAAAAATAGTCTTATCTTACGGTTGAATACTTGCACACTTGTTCAACTGAAAGACAGCGATGGAAATCTGTGAAATTACTATTGTCGATCCTGACAAAGTTCAATCGACAAGCACCTCCTTGCCCGACGCCAGGGACGTTGAGGAATTATCCAATCTATTCAAAATTCTCGGCGACCCGACGCGTTTACGAATCGTCCTGGCGTTGTCGGTGAACGAATTGTGCGTCTGTGATTTGGCGGCGGTAACCCAGATGTCCATATCCGCCATTTCGCATCAACTGCGATTGCTGAGGAATATGAATATCGTTTCCAACAACAAGCAAGGCAAGATGGTCTATTACAAACTGGATGACCATCACATTGAAAGCCTGATCAAAGAAAGCCTGACACACATTAAAGAATGACGCTTATGCCCAATACAATGCAAAAAACTCTGGTCGCATTATTACTTTTTTTGCTGTCCGCAATATTTGTGCATTCCGAGCTGGAGATGCCGCATCATGAAAGCGCAGATTCGCACCAACAGCATGACTTTTGCCGACTGGTACAGGCAACGCAGCTTGTTAAAATAGAGCGCGGCTATTCTCCGGCGTCTTTTCAACTCTCCGCCGAGCGTCTCGCTTTCGACTATGTATTGAAGCCTTTATTTGCCAATAGAATTACCGATTTTTCCCGGAACCTTTTTATCGCCAACAATTCTCCCCTCTCTCTTTTCGACATTCTTGTCATCTGACAACCCCTTTCTTTTTATTCTTACATTACAGTACTACTAGTCCCTGTTTATGAGACAGGGATGCCGAATACTATATCATTGCCAATTTTCAAATAATAATGGAGGACTGGATGAAGTTTATCTTGCACGCATTAATCTTTTCCACAATGCTTCTTGCAACCGGCAGCACTCTTGCCCGGGAAAGAAAGGCCGCCCAGCTTGAAGCACGACCGATTCTAAAAACAGCGGCTTTGAACGAGCTCGAAAAAAGCAAAGCCTTCGAGGAACCCCGGGGCGAAATCACGCTCATCGACGCCTTGTCGGCGGCGTTGCGCAACAACCCCTTGCTTGCTGTTTATTCTTATGAAATACGCGCCAGGGAAGCGCTGACGTTGCAGGCAAGCTTTTTGCCCAACCCGGAGATTGGCGTCGAAATCGAGAACTTTGGCGGCAGCGCGCCATTCCGGGGATTTAACGAAAGCGAAATTACCCTGTCCGTCGGTCAGTTGATCGAGTTGGGCGGCAAACGATCGAAACGAACGGAGGTCGCGGCATTGAACAGCGATCTTGCGGCGTGGGACTACGAAGCCGCAAGGCTGTTTGTATTCAGCGAGGTCGTCAAGTCCTTTAACGCCGTGCTTGTGGCGCAGAAGAAAGTAAAGTTGGATTCGGAAATCGTAAATATTGCCGAGCAGTTTTTGCAGCGCATCGAATACCGCGTCAAAGCCGGAAATTTATCGCCGGCGGAAACAGCGCGGGCGCGCGTGGAATTGTCTTCAAACCAAATTTTGCTGCGGGCCGCACAACAGGAACTGGTCTCCGCGCGATACCGGCTTGCCGCGGCGTGGGGCAGCAAGCAACCCTCTTTTGACAATGTGAGCGGAACCCTTGACGCCATCACATCGATTCCGCCTTTTGAAAACGTTATAAACCTGATTTCACAAAACCCGCAACTCGCTCGTTGGGCGGTTGAAATGCAAATGCGCGAGCAGGAATTGCAGCTTGCCAAAGCCAATCGTCTGCCGGACCCGACGATCGCCGGCGGCTATCGACATTTGAATGACGTCGGCGCCAACGCCTTTGTCATGTCCCTGTCCATGCCGCTGCGAATTTTCGATCGCAACCAGGGCAATATAGAGAGCGCGGAAATGAAAAGGCGGCAAGCGGAATATCAAAAACAAACCATTGAACTGGATATAAAAGTTCGGCTGGCCGCATCGTACAATCGGCTGGCATCCGTTTATCAGGAGATTCAAACCCTGAAAACGGATATTCTGGTGCAAGCGGAAAGCGCCTACAATACGATTAACCAGGGATACAACATGGGCAAGTTCAGCTTTTTGGATTTGCTGGACGCCCAACGCACGCTTTTTGACGTACGATCTCAATACCTGGACGCCCTGCACGAATATCATTTTCAAAGAGCGGAAATCGAACAGCTCATCGGCCAGGATTTGTCTTCAATTCAAAAAAACAATTAACGGGAGAAAGGATAAGCAATATGAAAAAGTTAAGGTCGCTTTTACTCTTGTTCGCCATAGGATTTGGATTTCTTGTCGTCCAATGTACATCAGAAAATGAAAAAACTGCTGTAGAAAATATCGACGCCGATCACGAGGAACATGAAGAGCACGAAGAAAAAGAAGAACATAACGAAACGATTCAATTGAGCGCCAAGGAACAACAGGAATTCGGCATCGAAGTGTCTGTCGCCGGACCGGGCGAGCTGGAGCGGCATGTGGATTTGACCGGCGAGATAGACATCGATCCCGACCGCCTGGCGCATATTTTTCCGCGATTTCCGGGAATCGTCAAACAGGTCAATAAAAACATAGGCGATCCGGTGAAAAAGGGCGAAGTATTGGCCATCATTGAAAGCAATGAAAGTCTGTCGCCTTATAGCATTACCTCGCTCATTGACGGCACGGTGCTGGACATGCACCTGACGCCGGGCGAGGTGGTCTCGGATGCGGACCACAAAATAACCATCGCCGACTTGAGCTATGTATGGGCCAATCTCAATGTCTATCAGAAGGATATTCCCTTTGTCAAAGTGGGACGCAAAGTAGTGATCTCGGCAGGCACGGGGACAAAAACGGCGACAGGTACAATTTCATACATCAGCCCGGTCGTCGACGAAAGAACCCGCACGGCCACGGCGCGGGTCGTTTTGCCGAACCCCGACGGAAGATGGAAACCCGGTTTATTCATCGGCGCACGCGTGATCATCGGCAAGGATCCGGTCGCCATTCTGGCCCCCAAAACGGCGTTGCAGACGTATGAGAACCAAACGGTAGTCTTTGTGAAAGAAGAAGAAGGCTTTCGGCCGCAACCGGTTCACATCGGCCGCAGCAATACCAAGGCTGTGGAAATCGTTGACGGACTGGAACAGGGACAGCCGTACGTCAGTAAAGGCGGTTTCACCATAAAAGCTGAACTGCAAAAAGAGTCGTTTGGCGGAGGTCATGGACACTAGGAGAAAATTCCAAGCATCAAAACCCAAATTCCAAGACATTGATCTTGCATAAAGAATGCGCGCTTCTCCGAGTGAGGAGCAACCGTTTGGAATTTTAAAACTATAGTTTTGTACTAGTTAGACTTGCCGTCCGAATAATTAAGGTGGAGTTCATAATATGAATAAAATAATTCAATTCGTCCTAAAGAACCAACTGCTCATGCTGGTGCTGGCCGTGCTGGTGCTGGCCGGCGGATTTTACAGCTACCGGCAATTGCCCATCGACGCCTTTCCCGATGTATCGCCATCCCTGGTTCAGGTCTTTACCGTGACCGAGGGACTGGCCCCGGAAGAGATTGAAAAATATGTCACATTCCCGGTGGAAGTGGCCATGAACGGGCTTCCCAATTTGGAAAAAATCCGCTCGGTGTCCAACTTTGGCTTGTCCGTAGTCAACATCTATTTCCAGGACGGAACCGATATCTATTTCGCCCGCCAGTTAGTGAATGAACGCCTCCAGGAGGCGCGCGACCAAATCCCCGAAGGATTCGGCGAGCCGGAAATGGGACCCATTTCAACGGGCATGGGACTGATCATGTTTTACTACCTGGAAGATACAACCGGCAATTATTCCCTGACGGAGCTGCGCACCATCCAGGATTGGCTGATCAAATATCAATTGCAGACCGTACCCGGGGTCACCGAAGTCCTCGGCATCGGCGGTTGGGAAAAGCAGTATCATGTCGTCGTCAATCCCAACGCTTTGCTGCAATACAACCTGAGCATAAATGACATCATTGACAAGATATCGGCGAATAACCTGAACGTCGGCGCCCAGTTTATTGAAAAAAACGCCGAGGAGTTTATCGTGCGCTCCGTCGGCCTGGCGCACGACATCGAAGACATGCAAAACATCGTCATCAAAGCGCAGCATGGCGTTCCGATTTATTTAAAACAGGTGGCGGATATTAAAATTGGCGGCGCCGTGCGCCGCGGCGTGCAAACCCGGGACGGCATCTCCGAGGTTGTTTCCGGCCAGGTGGTCAAGCTTTACGGCAGCAACTCTTCTACGGTTATCGGCGCTGTCGAACAAAAAATGAAGGATATCAACAAGATGCTGCCCGAGGGAATAAAAATCGTTCCCTACTATCAGCAAAAGAGCCTGGTCGAGGCCGCTGTAAGAACAGTAAGCAACGCCCTGTTGCAGGGCATTCTGCTGGTTGTGCTGGTGCTCATCGTCTTTATGGGCTCCATGCGGCCCAGCGTTGTGGTGGCGCTCTCCATCCCCTTTTCCATTTTGTTCGCCATGATCGGTATGCGCTATTTCAACATATCGGTCAATTTGATGTCCTTTGGCGGTCTGGCCATCGCCATCGGCATGATGGTGGACGGCACCATCGTCATGGTGGAGAATGTGGATCGAATGCTGCGGCAATCCGGGCCGGATGAGCCGCGAGTGCATGTGATCGCCCGCGCCTGCATCGAAGTGGCCCGTCCCATTCTTTTTGCCATCTCGATCATCATCGTGGTTTTCCTGCCGTTGTTCAGCCTTCAGGGCGTGGAAGGAAAAACCTTTCGCCCGTTGGCGTTTACCGTTTCCCTGGCCATGCTGGGGTCGTTATTGTTTGCACTGTTCCTGGCCCCGGTGTTGTCAAACATCTTGATGCGCCGGCCAAAGACAAGAAAATCGCAAGAAACAACAAAGGAAATATTTATCGTCCGTTTTTTACAAAAAATATATCGACCCCTGGTTTCCTTTTTTGTGAAAAAACGTCATTGGGCCGTTGTTCTCGCCATTCTGCTGCTGGTCATGGGCGCCTTTATCTTTCCGCAACTGGGATCGGAATTCACGCCCACCCTGCAGGAAGGGACCATTGTTTTGCGTCTCACCATGGCCCCGTCCATCTCCTTGAAGGAAAGCATCCAGGTCACCCAGAGAGTGGAACGACGGGTGATGCATATTCCCGAGGTGACCAGCGTCGTCACCCGCATCGGTCGCGGCGAAGTGGGAGCGCACACCGACCCCATCAACAGCGCCGAGATGTATATCTTGTTAAAGGACAAAAAAGAATGGCGATCGGCCAAGACGCAGTCGCAACTGGAGGATGTCATTCGCGAAGAGGTCGGCGACATACCCGGCGTACTGAGCAATTTCACGCAGCCGATTCAGATGACCGTGGATGAACTTTTGGAATGCGTTCGCGCGGAACTGGCCATCAAATTATTCGGCGAAGATTTGCAAGTGCTCAAGGAAAAGGCGGATGAGATAGCCGCCGTCATTCGCGACGTGCCCGGCGCCGCCGACGTGCAGCCGGACCAG
>JAJRST010000116.1 GCA_024278645.1 bacterium
AAATCCTCCAGCGTCTCGATGCCGGCCCGGCTGAGCGCCGCCGCTCGTTTGGGCCCGATGGAGGCCAACACCTCAACCGGTTGATCAAGAAAGCTGCGCCGGACTGCGTTCATCGCTGCAATTAATATTTCAAAAGAACAGTGTATTCAAACGTCGTTTCGCCATCCGCCGGCACGGGAACCGTAAACTCGACGCGGTCGGCGGTTTTCTTTTTTACCGTCGGCGTTTTGCCGATGAAACTCCAGTCGCCGTAAAAATGCTCGATGACGGTGACATTTATTTTTTCATCTTTATGATTGCGCAGCGTGATTTCCACCGTCTGCTGGCGGCTGCGTTTGTTGATTTTTTTCACTTCCTTGACCACGCGTTCGCCGACAATATCAAAAGCGTTGCCCATGGTCAGGCGAATGGTCTCATCCTTGGGCGTATGGTCGATGGCATCCTCGCCGATGAACTCCTGGGCGCCGTCGGCGTCGTTTTTATAGACGCGCACCTTGCCTTTTGGCAGCGGCATGCCCAGGCCGTTGTCCTTGCTGTTGTCAAATTCCAGGGTGACCTTGACCTTTTTCTGATTGCGCTCGCCGTCATAGCTGTACACTTTGGCCACCTGGGCGGTCTGCGGCGAAAACAGCGCCACCTGTTTTATCTGGCGATCCTTGATGGTGGCCGGTCGTTGCAGCGTATACAGATGATATTCGAAAAAGGATTTTTCCTCAAATTGCGAGGCGTCGGACTCGGCGGCCATGGCCATCATTTTGTAGGTGCGCGGCGGCGCCGCCGGTGTGATGCGATTGACGTCCCCGGCGACCAACTTGAGTTTGGCGTTCTCGTATGTCGCGCCCGAATTGTTTTCCACCGAAACCCAACCGGCCAGGTCGAGCTTTGTATCCTTTTCATTCACAACCGCCACATACTCGGCATGCCAACTGATGCCCGTCGTCAGATAGCTGATTTCACAATTTTGCACGCCGCTCTTTTTTGCATCGAGCAGCCACACCAGCGTCGGGCGCGTCATCAAGCCGTCGGGCAGGGACGGAAAAATGATGCTCTCGAGATTGGCCGCCTTCACCGCCTGAATTTTGCCGTCATCCGTGCGGATGACCACATCGCCGCCGGCCGAACTGAGCAGCGTTCCGGAGACGACGTCGCCGTTATGAATGGAGGCCTGGATTTGCTCATCGATATATTTTTGGAGCAGTCGGTTTGTGCCCACGAGATCGTATTCAAAATTCTGTTCCAAAAGGGAAATGGCGTTTGCATCGGACAGCGATTTGAAATGCACGGATGTCGGATCGATGCGTGCGGCGACGTCGACGAATTTGAACTGTTGCATTCCCTTGGCAAAGTTTAGGTCGCGCACGTCGCGCACCAGCGCCAGGTTGTCGTTGTAAATAGTGACGGCAACCCGCGAATCGGCGGCGTGCACCACGGCGGCGCAAAGTATCAAAACAACAAGTAAATTTCTCATGGCGTTTCCTCTCAAAAAATCAAATGCATTGAGATTGAACCATATAACAACCCGTCTGGTTCCTGGCCGTGTGAATTTTGGCCTGCCGGTGCGCTCTCGTGCTGCATTGCATCACCCGGCGGTAAAACGGCGATTTGTGTCTATGTGCCGAGCAAATTTTGCAAGTTCTTTTTCAGCTTTTCGAGGTTGCTCTCCCAATCCGTCTTTTTTTGTTTTTCTTTTTGCACCACTTCTCTTGGCGCCCGCGAAACGAAATTCTCATTGGTCAGCTTTTTGTTCAAACCATCAAGCTGCTTTTCCAGCCTGGCGATCTCCTTTTCGAGACGATTCTTTTCGACATCGACATCGATGAGGTCGGCCAGGGGTACGAACAACTCGATGCCCTGAACCACGGCGCTCGCCGCCAGTTCTGGGCGCTCGACATTGAAGCGGATCTGCGATATGCGCGCCAGTTTTCGGATGGCCAGCGCGTTCGTTTTCAGTACAGCTGTCTTTTCCTCGTCGGCGGCGTTGATGATGAGTTCGGCCTCCTTGGCCGGCGGCACATTCATTTCGCCGCGTATGTTGCGGATGCCGCCGATGACCTGCTGCAAGAGCAGCATGTCGCGCTCCACCCTGCGGTTGCGCCATTTTTCATCCTCTTGCGGATATTCGGCCTGCATGATGGACCCCTTTGCGTCGTCATGGCCGGGCAGGGCGTGCCAGATTTCCTCGGTGATGAACGGCATGAACGGATGCAGCAGGCGTAAAATATTATCCAGTATATAAAGCGCGACGGAGCGAGCGATCTGCTGGCAGCGCGGATTCTCTTCATCGTACAAACGGTTCTTGGCCAGCTCCACATACCAGTCGCAGTATTCCGTCCACACAAAGCTGTACAGGGCGTGCGTCGCATCATTCAGCTTGAATTCCGAAAGCGCGCGATTGATGACATGAACGGCTTTGTCGAGTCGACTCAGAATCCAGAGATCGGCAAGATCGAGTTCATTTTCGGCAATGTCGTCGGGGTTTAAAAGCGCCTCGTCCTCCTTGAGATTCATCAAAACGAAACGCGACGCATTCCACAGCTTGTTGGCGAATTTCTGGCCCAGCTCCGTGGACGCCACGTCGAAGCGAATGTCGCCGCCGAGGGGCGTGGAGTAAAGCATGGTCAGTCGCACGGCGTCGGCGCCGTAGGCCGGGATGCCGTCTTTGGCCGATTCGTTCGCTTTGGCAAATTCCTTCACCTCTTTTTTGTCTGCGCCGTTGAACAGCCACAGTGGATCCGGCGAGTTGCCCAGGGATTTGGACATCTTGCGCCCGATCATATCACGGATCATGCCGTTAAAATAGACGTCGCGAAACGGGACCTCGCCCATGAATTCCAGCGAGGCCATGATCATGCGCGCTACCCAGAAAAAGATGATATCCGGGCCGGTGACCAGGGTGTCGGTTGGGAAAAACTTTTTCAAATCCTCGGTTTCATCCGGCCAGCCCAGGGTGCTGAACGGCCACAACCAGGAGGAGAACCAGGTGTCGAGGACATCCTCGTCCTGACGTATGTTCTGGCTGCCGCAGGCGGCGCATTGCGTCGGGTCCTCGCGGGAGATGGTGATGTGGCCCTCATCGCAATACCACGCCGGGATGCGGTGCCCCCACCAAATCTGGCGGCTGATGCACCAATCGCGGATATTTTCCATCCAGTGAAAGTAGGTCTCTTCCCAATGTTTGGGATGAAAGCGAATTTTCCCGGAACGCACCGCTTCGATGGCCGGCTCTGCCAGCGGCTTCATTTTAACGAACCACTGTTCGGACATGTAGGGTTCCACAACGTCGCCGGAGCGGTAGCATCGCGGTACAGAGATGGTCTTTTTCTCCTCGTCGCGCAAAAAGCCCTGTTCCCCGAGATCGTGCAGCACCTTTTTGCGAGCCTCGAAACGATCCAGTCCGGCGTAAGGGCCGGCCAGTTCATTCATGGTGCCGTCCGAGTTGAGGACGTTGATTTGTTCGAGATGCTGACGTTGGCCAATTTCAAAATCGTTAAAGTCATGCGCCGGGGTAACTTTGACGGCGCCGGAGCCCAGCTCCGGGTCGGCATACTCGTCGGCGACAATGGGAATCTCGCGCCCGATGAGCGGCAGGCGAACCTTTTTGCCGATCAAGTGGCGATAGCGGTCGTCATCGGGATGCACGGCGACGCCCGAGTCGCCGAGCATGGTTTCGGGACGCGTGGTGACGACGACAATCTCGCCGTCGCCGTCGACCAAGGGATAGGCGATGCTCCAAAAGCCGCCCAGCTCCTCGCGATTGTCCACCTCTTCATCCGCCAGCGCGGTGTGACATGCCGGGCACCAGTTAATCAAGCGGCGGCCGCGATAGATCAATCCTTTTTCATAGAGCGATACAAACACCTCGCGCACGGCCCGCGACAATTTTTCATCCATGGTAAAGGCTTCGCGATCCCAGTCGCAGGCGGCGCCCAGCTTGCGCAACTGCTTTAAAATGATGCCGCCATATTTCTCTTTCCACTCCCACACCTGCTCAAGGAACTTTTCGCGACCCAGGTCATGACGCGTCACCCCTTGTTCGCGCAAAGCCTGTTCGACTTTGTTTTGCGTGGCGATGCCGGCATGATCGGTGCCGGGCATCCACAACGTTTCATAGCCCTGCATCTTTTTCCAGCGAATGAGCAGATCCTGAATGGTGTTGTTCAGGATGTGCCCCATGGTCAACATGCCGGTCACATTGGGCGGTGGTATGACGATCGTATAAGTTGGTTTGTCGCTGTGGACGTCGGCGTGAAAAAACTTGCCCTTTTCCCAAAACGAATACCATTTATCTTCAACAACCGAGGGATTATAGACTTTTTCCAGTGTTTTTCGACTCATTTTTTCCTCAAAAACCGCGCGTAACATCCTTAAAAATAAAAGTTAGGAAATATAATGAAAAGGCTTCTAATAGTCAATGAAATTTCAAAAAGACCACAGTCTGAGCTCATGGCAGAGCGACTGGCGTGCAAGCGCCTGTTCGCCAATCGGTTCGTTCATGCAAGAGCGGCGCTTTGACCGGAAAAGAACCTTTTTTCGGCAAAAATTTACAATAATCATTAAAAAGTACTTGACTAAATAACAAGTATTTGTTATCATTATCTTAAAGAATCTCACAAACATTTACAATCTCCTCTCCTCAAATAGAAAGCAAGCATATCTTTACTATCTCAATCAACGCGGAGTAAGCAGGTCAACTCTGCACCGATTTTCTTATCGTGTAAAGAGGCGCCGGTAGAGTGGTCGCACAAGCGTTAAAATGCACCTTGCAGAACAACGACGATGAGGCGTCTTGTACCATATCCTTTTTTTATTTCCAGTCAACATTATCGTTTTTAGACGGTCCGTCGACAAGCCGTCTGTTTTCATGCTTTCATGGAGTCAACAGATAATTATGGAACCTCAAAGCGAACGAAAAAAACTGTGCGTTCTTTATTTGCTGCTTGTTCACTGTTGCCTGCTTTCGACGTTTGCATTTTCATCAACGTCCTATCCCATACAAAGCAACAGCGCACCCGCCTTTTGGCTTGATCTTAACACTTTTCCCATCGATGCGCAAAACACGCGAATCGAGGCCTACTATTCGGTCGCTTTTAACGAGCTGACTTTTGCCGACACCCTGCAAAATAGCATGGCCTCTTTTGCCTTTTCTTTTAAAGTTGTCAACGAAAACGATGTCGTAGTTTTTCAAAACGCCTGCCGCAAAGGCGCTCGCGCCGCATCTTTTGAGGAACAGCGAGACGGCGACAAAAAAATCATCGACCAAATGTCGTTCGCGCTGCCGCCGGGGCAGTATCGATTCACCTGCGAAATGGTTGACGAAAACAGTCAAAGAACGAGTCGTCTCGAAGGCGATTTTACGGCCGTGCAACGCAGCGACAGCCTCTCCCTCAGCGAGCCGCAACTGGCCACCTTTATCGCCGCCTCGGCCGGCGAACAGTTTGTAAAAGCCGGGCGCACGGTGTACCCGAATCCGTCGCGGCAATACAACTACCGGAATGCAATTCTGTATATTTACTTTGAAGTTTACAACCTGCACCCTTTTCAACAGCAGGAAAACGACAATTTCTATATCGACTATCTCATCACCGACAAGTTCGGCGACTCTCTCATCGTGACCGCGCCCACGCCCGTTGCCAAGCCGGGAGCTTTTGCGACAAAAATGGAAGCCCTGGATATTCGCGGCCTTGAGCGCGGCGCACACGTGTTAACCGTTCATGTCCACGACCCGGCGACAGGGCAATCCGACAGCAAAAGCAAAATGTTTTTCGTCCGCGGCGTCCCGCCGGACTCCAACAGTCTGCCGATGAGCAAGGCGGATATAAAAAAATACCGGGACCAGATTCAATACCTGGCGACGGCGGAGGAGTTGAGGATATACGACTCGTTGCCGCCGGAAGGAAAGAGAAACTTTATCATCAATTTCTGGAAAGAAAAAGACCGGACGCCGGACACCCCGGAAAACGAATTCATGAACGATTACTTTAGCCGCCTCGCGTATGCCGAGAAAAATTTCAAAGGCAAAAACGGCGGCATCAATTCGGATATGGGGCGCGTATTTATCATCTACGGCCAACCTGACGATATCCAACGACATGAAGTGAGCATGCAATCCAGACCGTACATTATTTGGGACTATTACACCGGCAAGGGAAAGCAAAGCTTTTACTTTGTCGACCGAAACCGGGACGGCATCTACCGCCTGGTGCACTCGACTGTTCTCGAGGAAGTCAAAAACTACAACTGGATGAACGATGAGCTATAAAATAAAACAGGGAAGCAAAGACACGCCATAAATCGTCAGTAAGAATAGTAAAGAAGGGAGGTGACTACAGGGCCAATCTCATACAGTTGCACATCTGCATAATGTGACGAAAAGAATTGCCATCATTGCTTTTTTATCGCATTAAAAGCAGAGTTTTTCAATGCTTTTAACACAAATCGTAGCGTTTAACAAGGGAGGTAGCAATGGCAAGTTTCAAGTGGTCCTTTAAATTAATTTGTTTACTCTCCGTGGCCTTGCTGGTGATATTCCTGCCGGATAGTGCGGTGCAAGCGGGCACAACCGGTAAAATTTCCGGCAAAGTGATAGACAAAGCCACAAACGAGGGTTTACCCGGAGCCAACATCACCATCGTAGGAACGACAATGGGCGCTTCAAGCGATGCGGACGGCTCCTTTTTTATTTTGAACGTCCCCCCCGGAAAGTATTCCATCCGTGCAACAATGATGGGATACGGGCCCGTGGTTCAGGAAAATGTCGCCGTCAACATTGACAGGACGACAAATGTCAACTTTGAACTTTCCACCGCCGTCCTGGAAATGGGAAAAGAGGTGGTCATCACGGCCACGCGTCCGCTCGTTGAAAAGGACGTCACCTCCAGCCAAAACTTTATCACAACAGGCGCTGTTGAAAACATGCCGGTTGCCGACATTATGAGCGCCATTAGTCTGGAACCCGGCGTGACCGTTTCCACCACCGAGATGAAAATCGAGGTGCGCGGCGGCGGCAACGACGAAATCAGCTTTCAGGTGGACGGCATGGAACGTAAAGACCGCCTGAACGACAAAATATACACAGAGACAAACTCGGCTTCCGTCGCTGAAATTCAGGTGCTCACCGGCGGATTCAACGCCGAGTACGGCAATATTCGTTCCGGCGTGTTCAACGTCGTCACCAAGGAAGGCGGCCGGGAAATCTCCGGTTCAATGGATTATAGAATGGGCTTGCCGCAGCAAAAGCATTTCGGCCCGGACGCCTACGGCACGGACCAATATGACTGGAAGCTCTACGCCGGCCCCAATTCGTTCAGCCCGGTTATGGATGTCGAGGGCAACCAACTGTTCATCGGTTGGGATGCTATTGCGGAGACGCAAAACGCCGCCGGATTCATGGGCAAGAGCGACTGGACGCCGCAACAACTGCAGGAAGTGTGGAAGTATCGGCACCGGCCCATCGACTATCATAGCAGCCCCGATCATTACATCGACGCCGGCGTCGGCGGTCCCATTCCCTTGCTCGATAAAATCGGTCTCAAGGAAGCGGGCTTTTTCGCCGGCTACAAATTCACGCGTCAATGGCCGACGCTGCCCTCGGTCAGCCAATACTACCAGGCGGATACAAAAGAACTGAAAGTAAATTTCAAACCGTCCAAAGCGACCAAAGTTGTTTTGAGCGGCATGTTGGGCAAGGTGAACACCAGCACCAGCGGCAACGACTGGCAGAACAGCCAATGGCGCATGAACTACGGCTACGACGTCGTTTCCACGGCCATCGGCAGAAACAAGTATTACACGGCCGCAAACAATCTTCTCGACGTCTGGAACAAGCAGTTCGGCGCCAAATGGACGCACACGCTCAGCCCGTCCACTTTTTACGAAATCAGGTACAACTTTTTCTCCTCGGAATCCGAAACCAGCCGGTTCCGCGATCGCGATACGACGATCGTCAAAACCATTGGCGGCGTCGGATTTGATGAAACGCCGATCGGCTATCTGGATGTGTCTCATACACTCACCGATCTGCCGGGAACTTATGACTTTTTCGGCGGCGGCCTGGTTTTCGACAAGTCCTATGTCAAATCCCATAAAATCAATTTTGACATGACCAGCCAGATCAACCACCAACACATGATCAAATTCGGTCTCGAATACGGCGCCGATCGTGTGAATCGGGATTACAAAAAGCAGGGCGCCATTAACATTGCGTCTTATGGCGATCTGTTTTTCGACAGAACGCCGACGCATGTGGCCGGCTATATTCAGGACAAGATCGAATATGGCGGCATGATTGCCAATGTCGGCGTGCGCGTGGAACATTACTCCGCCAACGGCTACATTTACGATCCCGACAATCCCTATTCATTGCTGTGGGCCAGGGGCGGCACCGCCGGTTATGACAGCCCGGACGACCTGCCCAAGGAACCGAGCAAATCGTACACCTATGTGGCGCCGCGTTTCGCCGTGTCGCATCCGGTGGGCGAGCATACAAAATTCTTTTTCAATTACGGCGTCTACTACCAGGAGCCGCCCAACGCCGATCGCTTCGGTTTATGGTCGGAAAGCATGCCGTTCGGCGATCCGCAGGGCGACATCCGCAGAGTAGGCAACGCCAACCTGGAAGCGCCGCGCACCTCAGCCTATGAAATCGGGTTCGAGCAAAGCATCGGCGCCGACTGGACGATTCGCACCTACTTTTATTCCAAGGACAACACCGACCAAATCGGCAACCTGCGCGTCGATGGTCTTGACGGCACGCACGGCATCGGCGACTTTCGCAATTACGAAGGCGTTGGCAAAGGCGCCGCCGGTTACTCTACGCGAAGAAACAACAACTATAAAGACATTCGCGGCATCGAACTTCGCGTCAACAAGCTTCGTGGACGTTTCTTCAGCGGCTGGTTGAATATGAACTACCTCATTCAAACGTCCGGCAACTATGGCTTTATCAAGATCAGCCAGGATCCTCTTGTGGCTTACTATACCTACAGCGCCGTCAAGCAGCAGCCGCAGTCGGCGCCCAGTCTGGTCGCCAATCTCGATTTCCACACGCCTTACGACTGGGGCATGTTAAAGGGCGGCTGGCGCATAAGCGTCCTTCAACGCTGGGCCCAAGGCACAAAAGTGATTTACAACCCGACGGGGCTGCCGACTCGCGAAGTCAGAACGATCTATTATTGGGTCAATAACTATTCGACGAGCATGAGATTGAACAAGACCATC
>JAJRST010000117.1 GCA_024278645.1 bacterium
CGGCGAGCTTGATCAGCTTTATACGAAACAGCGGGGCGACGCCCAGATCAAAGCCGGTTTGTGCGTTTTCCCGAATGAGCGTCTGCATTTTTTGTTCTTTTTCCGCCCCGGCCAGATCGGACAGATCGACAAGCGGGATGTCGACGCGGAGCTGCTCATGCACCGCCAGTTTCGGCTTGCCGTCGACGGTGACAAAGGCGGTGCGCAGCACTTCATGGCGGTCGACGATGGTCTGCAAACATTCCTTTAAAATATCGACGTCAAGATCGCCCGTTATACGAATGGCGTCCGGGATATTGTATTGCGGATTTTTCGGTTCCAGTTGATCGAGGAACCATAAACGTTGCTGCGCAAAGGAGAGCGGCTTTTCGTGGGCCGGCATGGGAACAGCAACAATTTCAGGCTGATCCGCGCCGTTATCGCCGACGGTTTGCGAATCAATCGCCTGCGCCAATTGCGCCACGGTGGGGCGGTCGAACAGGGTGCGAAGCGGCAGTTCGACGTCAAGCTCGGCGCGAATGCGCGACGCCAATTGGGTGGCGATGAGCGAATGCCCGCCGAGATCGAAAAAATTGTCGTGTATGCCGACGCGATTCACGTGCAACAATTCGCCAAAGATCGAGGCCAGGCTTTCCTCGGTCGGCGTGCGCGGCGCTGCAAACTCGCTCTTCGGCTCGCTGGAAAAGTCCGTCGGCATCGGCAGTTCGCGCTTGTTCAGCTTGCCGCCGGGCGTTTTGGGAATGGCGTCCACAAAGACAATCCTTGACGGCGTCATATAGGCGGGCAACTTTTCGCCGAGATATGAACGCAATGGCGCTTCTTCGATCGTCCCGTTGGCTACAACGTATGCGACAATAACCTTTTCGGTGGAAGAGACGTCATAAGCCACAATGGCGCATTCTTTCACTTTTGCATGATTGTGCAGCACGGCCTCGATCTCGCCCAGCTCCACGCGAAAGCCGCGAATTTTGACCTGGAAATCGGCGCGGCCGATATATTCGATGGCGCCGTTGTTTAAAAAACGGACAATGTCCCCGGTTTTATACATGACGCCGCCGGGCTGCTTGCCGAACGGATCGGGCAGAAAGCGCTCGGCGGTGAGATCGGGGCGGTTCAGATAGCCGCGGGTGACGCCCTTGCCGCCGACGTAGAGTTCGCCCGGCAAGCCAACCGGCGTCGGATTCAGATATTCATCCAGGACATAGTTTCTCACATTGGCGATCGGGCGGCCAATGGGAAGCGTGGCGTAATCGCGGGCGACAAAGCCTTCTTTTTTGGTGAAAAAAGCGGTGCAGACAATAGCGGTTTCCGTTGGGCCGTAGGTGTTGGCAAGCTCGACGTCGGCGCCGCCGTTCTCCTGCCAGAGCACAAAACGCTCCAGCGACGCTTTTTCACCGCCGATGAGAACAACGCGCACGCACGACGGCAGCGTTATATTCTTTTGGCCGAGTTCGTAGGCGATCTGGTGCCAGTACGCCGTCGGCATATCGAGGATGGTGACCTTTTCCTTTTCCACGAGCTGCATATACTCGGCGACGGAGAGCACCGGCCCGGGCGGCCGCAGCACAAGCGCGGCCCCGGCCATCAACGGGGGAAATATCTCCTCCACCGCGGCGTCAAAATTGATGGATGAGAATTGCAACAGACGGTCGCTTGCCGAAATATGATAATCCGCGACCGTGGCCAGGTTGTGGTTGGCCGCCGCGGCATGGGTGACCAGCACGCCCTTGGGTGCGCCGGTCGAACCCGATGTGTAAATCACATACGCCAGATTTTGCGGGTGCACGGATGTTTCGGGCGTCTGCTCGCTCTCCCCGGCGATATGCCGCCAATCCTCGTCCAGAAAAAGCAACTCGGCCGCTTGAGAAGCCAGGGCCTCTTTTTGAGAGGCATGGGTGACAACCAAACGGGCGCCGGAATCCTTGATCATGAACTCCAGCCGATCGCGCGGGTAATCGGGATCGAGCGGCAAATAGGCGGCGCCGGATTTAAGAATGCCCAGGAGGCCGACGATCATGTCGACGGATCGCTCCACTGACAAGCCGATGAGCCGATCCGGCCCGGCGCCTTTTTTAATCAGGTAATGCGCCAGTTGATTGGAACGACGCTCCAGCTCCGCAAAAGTCATCTTTTGCTCTCCGGAAATAACCGCGACAGCATCAGCCGAACGCCGCGCCTGTTCTGCGACCAATTGATGAATGCAGTGATCCCCGGCAAACTCCCGGTCCGTGTCATTCCATTGGTCAACAACTTTACGATATTCGTCCGCCGATATGAGGCGCAAGCGGGTGAACGGCGCATCCGGCGACTCGACCATTTTTTCCAGCAAAAGCTTGAAATGACCGATCATACGCTCGATCGTTGCATCCTCGAACAAATCGGTATTGTACTCCAACGAACCGCCGAGTCCCTCTTCACTCTCATGGACGCCGAGGGTGAGATCAAAGGTGGCAATCTCATTGGGCATATCGACCTGACGGATGCTCAGGCCGGGGAGCCGCATGCGCCCATTTTGTTTGTTTTGCATGACAAACATGACCTGGAACAGCGGCGTATAAGCCGTATCGCGCTCCGGCTGCAACGCCTCCACCAGTTTTTCGAACGGCATATCCTGATGCTGAAAAGCGCCGAGCGTGGCCTCCTTCACGCGCCTTATGACGTCACGAAAGGTCGGTTCGCCCGACAAATCCGTGCGCAGCACCAATGTATTGACAAAAAAACCGATGAGCTCCTCAAACTGCCTTTTGGTGCGGTTGGCGATAGGCGTGCCGACGGAAATGTCATTCTGGCCGGAATAACGACTGAGTAAAATCTGAAAAGCGGCCAACAAGGTCATAAACAAGGTGGCGCCTTCCGCGTTGCTCAAATCCTTTAACCGCGCGGACAGCTCCGGCGAAAACGAGAACAGCCTGGTGGAACCACGGTTGGACTGGAATGCCGGACGCGGCTTGTCCGTCGGCAAATTCAAATGCGCGGGCGCCCCGGCCAGCGCCTCCTTCCAGTAGGAGAGTTGTCTTTCATAGACCTCGCCGCTGAGGTATTTTTGCTGCCAGTTGGCAAAATCCGCGTATTGGATATCCAGCTCTTTGAGCGGAATCGGTTGGCCTTGCAGGAACGCGTTGTAGATCATGGCGACCTCTCGCAACAGCACGCCGTTGGACCAGCCGTCCGTAATGATATGATGCAGAATAAAGACGAGCACATAATCATCATCCGCCAGCTTTAAAAGCCTGGCGCGAAACATCGGGGCGCGGGTCAGGTCAAAAGGGCGACGCCAGTCATCCGTCGCCCGGCGTTGAATTTCCTTTTCTTTTTGCTCTGCCGCAAGGGCTGTCAAGTCCTCTACCGGGAGGGCAAAATCTATCGATTTTTCAATGCGTTGATACGGTTTGCCGCTGATCTCTGTAAAACTCGTGCGCAATATTTCGTGTCGCCGAACAATGGTGCGAATGGTTTTTTCCAGCACCGGCACATCCAAGGCGCCTTGAAACCTGGTGACCAGGGGGATGTTGTAAAGGTAGCTCTCCGGTTCCAGTTGCTGCAAAAACCACAGTCGTTGCTGCGAAAAGGAGGCCGGAAATGTATTGTATGCGGTTCCCTGCTGTTTTAATTTCAGCTCCAGGAGCTTTCGTTTTTCAGGCGGCAGGGATGCTAATATTTTGGCATAGTCAGTCATCTATAATTACCGATTCTTTTCATTTTTTTCCGCTTGCAACAAGGTCTGCACCTGTTCATCGGTCAAACCGTCAATCTCGGCCAGCATGTCTTCGATATTCAGATCGCCGCGTTCCAGTTTTTCAATCGTATCCGGCGATTCGCCCGCCGATTCGGCGTC
>JAJRST010000118.1 GCA_024278645.1 bacterium
AGTTGGGGATTGGGCGCACAACACTGTGGCGCAAAATGAAGGCTATGGGGCTGGACAACGAACATTGGCAATGATTTTGACGTGGCAGAATCAACGTTGTTTTGCGCTTCCTTTAGAAACTATGTGACTTTTCAGAAATATCTCTCTTCTTCCGCATCATCTGCAGCAGTAAAAAAGTGACATTTTGAATGGATTTGTAATCTATCTTGCATTATTTATAAACTAACTCCTCAAAGACTCCAGGTCTCGAAGAAACAATAAGATAAAATGTTTTAGACTTTTATCATTGTTGCAAATACAACACTTTGGCGCCATACACCATGTTATTGTTTATTATTACTTTGAGCCTTCGTGTCTTGGAGGCAAATGAATTTACCAGAGGCCAGCTTGGTTTTAGGCGGAAAACCAAGGATGCAAAATGTTACATCTATCTCATAAAAGAGTTATATAAAAACATTAAAAAGAGATCAGAAATAGAATAATGTGAAACAAAAGTATTTTGTGAAGCATTGTGTTTCAAATGTTTTATCTTTGTGTTTTTACAGTAGATAAATGATGTTTGAAAAAAATATGAAACACAATGTTTCAATAAACAGGCTTGGCCATTGTTGTAATTATTGAGTTTACACATTGGCATCTTTTTTGAATAGAGGAGTGTATTATGTCGGAAATGTTGGGAAATCAATATTTTTTAGCGCGCAATTTCACCGGCGCGGCAAAAGAGCTGGAAGAGGCGTTGCAGTATGACCCGGGAAACAAAGGTATTCGTCGCAAACTCATAATCTGCCTGAACGAGATCGGCGAGATTCGCCGGGCATTCTCTTATTTCATCTCCCTGGTCAAGGACGACGCCGATTTTATCATCAATACCGATCCTGTGGATGACGATTGCCCGTGTCCCGAACTTGTGTATGAAGCGGAACGCCACCTGCAGAACAATGACTCTTCCGTCGATTTTTTACTGCGGCTTGGCATGTTATGGCTTTATTGCGATCCGCGGGAATCGATGCGCTATTTCAGGCAGGCGCTGTCATTGGCGCCAAACGACGGCGAAATCAAAACTATTCTCACATTATTGAAAGCAAAATAAAATAGTGTCAAAACAAGTCCATTCAGCGGAGGCGGCAACGTGAAAACTCTTTCTTTTTTTATGACAATGGTGCTTTGCCTTTTTCTACTGCTGTTTCCCTGGCAATGTACGAAGAAATACCCCACCGGCGGCAGCTCCTACGTCTCATCGGCCAATAGCTGCGTGACGTGTCATACCAATGCCGATTTGTTAAAAAAGGTCGCGGCGCCTTTGCCGCCGCCGGCGGAAGACGCGGGCGAGGGCTGAGGCGGGGATGTGCCCCAGTTGGAGGCATGGCAAATGGTCCTTGTGAAAGAATCCTTTCTCTCTTCCACGCATGGGCGGTTCGGCTGTACGGCCTGTCACCAGGGCGACGCGACGGCCGACGACAAGGAAGCGGCGCATACCAATCTCGTCGCCATGCCCAGCGACAGCACCGACGTTTTTTGCGGCGGCTGTCATGCGTCTATCATGGAAAAGCATCGCGCCTCCCTTCATGCTACGCAAAAGGGATACTATGCATTGATTGAAAAGCGTCTTGGTCGCGACGTCTCCACGGATCCGAATATCCGAGTGCATTTTAACAAGGAGTGCGGCAAGTGCCACGCAAGCTGCGGACAGTGTCACATCACACGGCCCGTTTCCACCGGGGGCGGCTTTGTCAATGGTCACAACTTTCTCAGGGAGCCCGATCCGAAGTTGAATTGTACGGCTTGTCATGGCAGCCGCGTCGGCGCCGAATACTTTGGCGAAAACGAGGGCGTCAAATCGGACGTCCATTGGATTCCCAATGTCAAGCGCTGCGTCTTTTGCCACGACGCCGAGGCCATGCACGGCAGCAGCGACGGCGCCGAGCATCGTTATGACGATGAAGATTTGGCGCGTTGCGAGGACTGCCATGAAGAAGTGAAAGAGGCGAACCGGTTCCATACACAACACTGGGGCGGTCTGGCCTGCCAGGTCTGCCACTCGCAGCCCTACAAGAATTGCAACGGCTGCCATACCGGCGGACAAGGCATAACCGGAAGCTCCTACATGTTGTTCAAAATCGCGAAAAACCCGAGAAAATCGGATAATCGTCCCTACGAAATTGCCGTGGTACGACATATACCGATAGTGCGAGACACCTACGCCAGTTGGGGCCTCCCGGATCTGCCCGATTATGCTTCCGAACCGACATGGAAGTATGCAACGCCGCACAATATTCAGCGGTGGACGGCGCAGACAGACACCACCGGCTCGGCATGGTGCGGCGCCAAATGTCACGCTTCGGAATATTACCTGACTCTCGACGAGCTTGACCCGAATGAGGTTGAAGCGAATAAAAGTATCGTATTAACCCGGTAACATGAATAAATAAAAGGAGTGAACCTTATGTTAAAAAGATCGCTTGTTTTGTTGCTCACCCTCGGCGTTCTGTTTGTTCTTGCATGCAGCAAGGATAACACGACCGAGCCGACGCCCGAGGTCAACGAGGTCAAACTGCTCACCGACATCGGCGACAACTATTTCAGCACCTACACAACGCCCGGCGGCCAGGGCGTCAATGTTTCCATGTCCGCCATCTACCCGATTTTGGTCGACGATGATCCGTCGAACGATCCTTTCATCATCGATTATCGTTCGGCCGATCATTTTAACGCCGGCCATTTAAAAGGCGCCGTTAA
>JAJRST010000119.1 GCA_024278645.1 bacterium
TGTCCTACACGCTGGGCGCGGTGATCTACAGCATTAAAAAGATAAAGTTCAACCACGCCGTCTTTCATCTGTTCGTCCTGTTCGGCAGTTTTTGTCATTTTTGGGCGGTGTATTTTTATGTTTTGCCGGGAGAGTGAACCGGTTTTTCTCAAATCTCCAGCTCGGCAAAAAACGCCGCCGCATCCCGCACTTCAATATTCCCCTCGATATGCTCGCGTTTGAGACTGGCGACGACCTGCACCGCCGGCAGGTTGTATTTTTTATGAAAGTACTTTAACGCATTGCTCACCGTTGCCCGTCCTTTTTTGACTTCGATGATCAGATCGATCTTGTCGTCCCGAGTCAGGCAAAAATCGATCTCCTTTTTCTCCTTTGTGCGCAAGTAGTGAAGCGAAGCGGGCTTGCCTTCGTAATCGCGCAAGGATGTGACATGGCGCAGCAGGGAAAGCGCGGCAAGGTTCTCAAAGTGCGCCCCATCTTCGCTTTTGACGAGGCCGGTGTCGTAAAAGTATATTTTTGCCTCTTTGGTCAGCGATCGGGCGATGTTTTTCGAAAACGGTGTGACTCGAAAAATGATGTACAATGCTTCAAGAATGGCGATGTATTTTTTTACGGTATTCGGCGAAATCTGCACATCTTCGGCTATAGAGGTCAGTGAGATCGGCGAACCGACGCGTCTTCTCAAAAGTTCAAACACAAGCCGGATCGCCCGCATGTCCTGGATTTTTTCAAAATCGAGTACATCGGTTCGGATGAGACTGTCAGCGTAAAGCAGTCGCCATCGTTCGGCATCCCGGGCATCCTTCGCTAAAAATGGCTCCGGGAAGCCGCCTCGACTTTCAAGCCTTTCAATGTCGACCGGCTCGCCGATGGCCGCCAGTTCCTGCGCGGTGAACGGGAAAAGATGGTGAACGAAAAAGCGGCCGGCCAAAGAGTCGCCGGACTGCCGAAAAGTATCCAGACGAGCGCTGCCGGTGACGAGGATGGCGAGGCGTTCAGGCTTTGTATCAAAAATCCCTTTAAGATAGTTTTTCCAACCGGGCATTTTATGTATTTCATCGAGGACAAGGAGTCGGGTGGTCGGCAGCCAAGCTTCATCATGGATAATGCGCCTGTCCTCAAGGCGATCATAATTCAGGTAGGCGGCATTTGAATAGCAGGCGGCAATTTCATTGGCGAGCCAGGTCTTGCCCACTTGTCGCGGGCCGACGATAAAGACCAGCTTTTTTTCTAGGTCTTGTATGATTATTTTCTTCTGTGCTCTTTTCATGCGACAATTTTGCAAAGCTTTGCAAAAAAGTCAAGACTTTTTTGCAATAGCGTGCAAAAAAGTCGACTTTACAGCCGCCGTAAATGAAAGCCGCCGTCCACGTTGATCACCTCGCCGGTGGAAAATGGAAAGTAGCCCAGGGCCACGGCGACGACCGCTTTGGCCACGTCCTGCGGCTCTCCCCAGCGCCGGATCGGCGTCAGTCCTTCCTGCAAAATGAGACGGTCATACTTTTGTTCCACCGCCGACGTCATGTCCGTTTTGATGATGCCGGGCCGGATCTCAAACACGGAAATGCCGAACTCGGCCAACCGGTCGGCGTAAAGCTGCGTCATCATGCCCATGCCCGCCTTGGACAGGCAGTACTCGCCGCGCATGGGCGAGCTGGTATAGGCGGAGATGGATGAGATGTTGATGATGCAGGGGGCGAGGGAGGCGTCCCGTTTTATTTCGGCGATCATCCAGTTGGCCGCCGCCTGGGTGAGAAAATAGGGACCCTTGAGATTGACCTCCATCACCCAATCATAGCTCTCCTCGGTGGACTGTAAAATATCGGTGCGTTGTTTCGGAGCGACGCCGGCGTTGTTGACCAGCAGGTCGAGGCGGCCGAACTGCTCCTTCATCGTCTCGATAATTCTGCCGCGGTCGGCCGCTTTGCCGATGTCCGCCTTTATCGCCACGGCCTTGACGCCGTGCGCCTCGCAGGCGTCGACGGCCTCGGCCGCTGCGGCGTCGGCCGATACATAAACGATGCCGACATTGAATTCGTTTTTGGCCAGCTCCTCGGCGATGCCGCGGCCGATGCCGCGCGCCGCGCCGGTGACAAGTGCAACTTTCATTTTCTCCTCCTCTGTTGTTCGATGCAAAATAGTCGTTTTCGATCAAATAATCAAATTGAAACAACATCCCCAAATTTATTTAACCTGAAAAAATCATTTGCCTCCAAGCCTCAAAGACTCCAACTATTTTAAAAACAAAGTGTGCAATTCAAAAGCATCGTATACAAAAGTTAAAAACCATAACACTATCTATCCAGTTGATTCTTTGAGCCTTAGGGTCTTTGCGGCAGTTTTTCACGAATCATGCAGGTTAAATGCAAAAGCGGTTTTGTTTCTTGCTTCCTAGCAAATTTTTCTTAAATTTAGGCCAGAAGAACGAGATTCATTTCCGGAAAGGGCGCTCTGTTTTCAGCGCAACGCCCCGACCTTTGTCGACCTCTCCGATCTATAAAAAACCGATCCTCTCTCATCGATTGGGAAGATTTGCGTCGTAAAAATTGGCAGTTGATGACGGTATAAGAAAAGGAGTTTCCTATGGCATCATTTTCAACGCTCGACTGGGTTGTTTTTGGCTCTTACATTTTCTTTATCATCGCCCTGGGGTTGTTCGTTTCTCGCGAAAAGAAGGGACACCAAAAGGATACCAAGGACTATTTTCTCGCCAGCAAGGCGCTGCCCTGGTGGGCCGTCGGCGCGTCCATTGTCGCAGCGAACATTTCCGCCGAACAGGTGGTGGGCATGTCCGGCTCCGGATTCGCCATCGGTCTGGCCATCGCCTCCTACGAGTGGATGGCGGCGATCACCCTGATCATTGTCGCCAAGTACTTTTTGCCCATCTTTTTGCAAAAGGGCATTTACACCATGCCGGAATTCCTGGAAATCCGTTATGACAAGCGCGTTCGCACCAGCCTCGCCGTCTTTTGGCTGCTTGTTTATGTCTTTGTGAATTTGACCTCGGTGCTCTATCTCGGCGCCCTGGCGATTCAGACAATACTGCTGCCTATGTATCCGTTGTGGGTGGGCGTGCTCGGCCTGGCCGTCTTTTCCTCGCTGTATACCATCTATGGCGGCCTGAAGGCCGTCGCCTGGACCGATGTCGTGCAGGTCGTGGTACTCGTCGGCGGCGGTTTGCTGACCAGTTTTCTGGCGCTGGCCGCCATCGGGGATGGACATGGCATTTTGGCCGGTTTGGGAAATTTAATAAGAGAGGTCCCCGACAAGTTCAA
>JAJRST010000120.1 GCA_024278645.1 bacterium
AGTGATGACCGAGGAGGCGTTGCAATTTATCCGCGACAATGCGGAGCGGCCTTTTTTGTTGCACGTTCACTGGACGGTTCCCCACGCCAACAACGAGGGCGGACGCTTTTTGGGCGACGGCATGGAAGTTCCTGACTATGGGCCTTATGCCGACAAGGATTGGCCGAATCCGGAAAAGGGCTTTGCGGCGATGATCACCCGCATGGACGCCGATGTCGGCCGCATCGTCGCCCTGCTCGGGGAGCTGGGCATTGACGAGCGGACGATTGTGTTTTTTACCTCGGACAACGGCCCGCACAACGAAGGCAATCACGATTATCAATTCTTCGACTCTAACGGCCCGTTGCGCGGCTATAAACGCGATCTTTACGATGGCGGCATCCGCGTGCCCATGATTGTGCGCTGGCCCGGCAAAATCCGCCCCGGCTCGACCACGGATCACCCATCCGCTTTTTGGGATTACCTGCCCACGGCCTGCGAACTCGCCGGCATTGCGCCGCCCGGGGATATTGACGGCATTTCCTATCTGCCCGCCATCCTCGGCAAGGAGCAACCTCGACATGAATATTTATACTGGAGATACAACACCGCTGCCGGCGACAAGGAAGCGGTTCGCTTTGGCAAGTGGAAAGCCGTGCGTCTGTCCGGCGACGCTCCCATCGAGTTGTACGATTTGAGCGCCGACATCGGCGAGCAAAATAACCTTGCCGGGCGACATCCGGAAATCGTTGAAAAAATAAAGGCCTTTATGCAGGAGGCTGTAGAGGCAAGATGAAAAAGCGTCTTGTCCCGGAAAGTTAACTTGCCTGAAAGGCGCAAGGCTCAAAGTAATAAAAAACCATAATATGATTTTATGGTATAAAAGTTTTATACTTGAAAGACCTTTATCTTTTGGTTTCTTTGAGTTTTGGCGTCTTTGAGGCGTTCGTTCATGAATAATGAAGTCTAGTCTTTTTACTCTAATCTTACAACTTTACAAGGACCAACACGTGAGCCACAACATTCAAATCAAACGCGCCCTTATCAGCGTCTACGATAAAACCGGCGTCCTGGAGTTTGCAAAAGCATTGACCGGCTTTGGCGTCGAAATCATCTCCACCGGCGGCACTTTCAAGCTGCTCGACGACAACGGCGTGCCGGTGAAAAAAGTGTCGGACATTACAACGTTTCCCGAAATCCTCGGCGGCCGCGTTAAAACGCTGCATCCCAACATCCACGGCGGCATTCTCGCCAAACGCACGGACGAGCAATTGGCCGAACTGGCCGAACACGGCATCGGCCGGATCGATATGGTGGTCGTCAATCTCTATCCTTTCGAACAGACCGTGGCCGATCCCGACGTCGCCCCGGAGGAGGCGCTGGAGAATATCGACATCGGCGGGCCGACGATGATCCGCGCCGCCGCAAAAAATCACCCGGCCGTGGCCGTGGTCGTCGATCCCCGTTTTTACGCGCCGATCCTCGACGACATGCAGGCCAACGACGGCGCCGTCTCCGGCGAACTGCGGCAAAAAATGGCGCTGGCCGCGTTTCAGCGCACCTCGCAGTACGATGCGGCCATCTCCACATATCTCGCCGGCCTGCAGGGGGCGTCCGACGATTTCGCCGATGCGCTGACCCTGCATCTGAAGAAAGTGCAGAACCTCCGTTACGGCGAAAATCCGCACCAGCGCGCCGCTTTTTATACTGATGCGGCGAAAGCGCCCTCCGGCGCCGCGGCGGCCAGGCAGTTGCACGGCAAGGAGCTTTCCTACAACAATATCCAGGACATGCACGGCGCCATCGCCCTGGCGCTGGAATTTGAAAAGCCGGCCGTGGCTATCATAAAGCACAGCAACCCCTGCGGCGCGGCCTGGGCCGATGATGTGGCGACCGCCTACGAACTGGCGTTGAGCACCGATTCCGTCTCCGCCTTTGGCGGTATTGTCGCCGTGAACCGCGAGGTCTCCGGCGCCGTGGCGGAAAAGATCGCCAAAATATTCACCGAGGTCGTCGTCGCCCCCGCCTTTTCGCAAGAAGCGCTGGACATCCTCGCTAAAAAGAAGAACATTCGTCTCATCGTCTGGCCGACGGACAAATTGCCCGAATCCGGCTTTGAAGTCAAGGCGGTGTTCGGCGGCATGTTGCTGCAGGATATGGACCTGGCGCCGACCAACTATGGCGACTGGAAGGTGGTGAGCAAACGCCGGCCCACGGAGGCCGAGTGGAACGCCATGAAATTCGGCTGGAAAGTGGGCAAGTGGGTGAAGAGCAACGCCGTGGTCTATGTGAACGACCGACAGACCCTCGGCATCGGCGCCGGGCAGATGTCGCGCGTGGACGCCTCGAAACTGGCCGTGACCAAAGCCAAAGAGGCGGGCCTGAGCCTGCAAGGTTCGGTGGTCATCTCGGACGCCTTTTTCCCCTTTCGCGACGGCGTGGACGCCGCAGCCGAGGCCGGCGCCGCGGCGGTCATCGAACCCGGCGGCTCCATCCGCGACGAAGAAGTCATCGCCGCGGCGGACGAGCATGGCATGGCGTTGGTGTTTACGGGGCGGAGGCATTTTCGGCACTAGACGTTTCGGGGAGCTGCCCTGCGGTGATCTTGGCGGCAGCGACTTGCCGGATGTTAGGCATGGCTGCAGAATGTATATAAAAGGCCTTGATTATGCATAAAAAGTATATTATCTTATGCATAGACAATGAAAGGCAAAAAATGAGAACAACAATTGACATACCGGAAGAGCTCATCCGGGAAGCGATGCGGATAACAAAATCTCCTACGAAAACAGAATTAATCAAAAAAGCTCTTTACAATATTATCCAAAAGGATAAATTCACCACCTTAAATTAGCCTCAAAACCATTATGGTGGGAACCACCTCGGTCACCAAAAAGGAGGGGGAAAATGAAAACATTTTTAATAACACTATTCGGAATCGCAACAATCATTACAAGTTGCAAGAGGGAATTTCCTGTAGACGCGAATGTCCCAGGAAAAGAAAGGACAGGGGCGTTTAAATCTGTTAAATTTTCTCAATCGCCGGGTCAATATTCTAGTCCAATTTATCTGAGCTTTTCTTGTTCAGATGATTCATTGAGAATAATGTATAGTTTTGACGGCGCTGAGCCGGATTTTTCGTCGCTTGGCACTCTATCTTTTTTGATTGAATGCAATAAATCAATTTTTATCGATCGTAGTACAATAATCAAAGCATGTTATGTTGATGAAAATAAACGGCAACGTGGACCAATAACAACCGGAAAATTTGAAATCATCAATCCGCCTAACGTTCCATTTGTGGAGTTTGTGCCGCATCCGGGGACTTTTCATAAACCTCTGTATGTAAAATTCAAATGTCCGCCGGATAATAGTGTTGTATTATATACTTTGGACGACGCCGAGCCAAGTTATGCGACGTACGGCAAGTCATCATTTTCGATTGAATGCAACGACTCCCTTTTCATTGATGAAAGCAAGCTTATAAAAGCACGATATTATAAAATCGTCGAAGGAGCTAATGAGGGCGGCGGTGTTTCTGAGGGAAAATATACCATTGATTGTGAGATGACGTCATTTATACCACTGCAAGTTGGAAATGTCTCAAATTATGAAGCAGAGTACAGTTATTCAGTAACAGGCCCAACTGGAGGACTCGTAGAAATAAAAGGAATCGAGTCAATATCAATATCATCTGTTCAGTCAGATTCATTGGTTGTATTTAATACAATATTTACCGGAAACAGAAGCGAGACTCCAAACGGAGGAGAAACGACAACTAAAAGTACTTACAAATACGAAAAGGAAATAAAAGCTAAAATTGTCAATAGAAGTTTAGTTCTTGATAATGATAATCCATACGACAGTCAGGATGAATATATATTTTTTCAATGGTTGCGTTTATATGGGAAGAAATTTCTAATAATACACTGTAAAGATACTTATGCAACCGGCGCAGGAGACCCATTGGATTGGGAAACAGAGAGGAAAGATGGGAACTATATTTTAAATATTAACAGGGGTTTGATTGAAGGTGTTGTGAGATTTTTCCCAATCTGGGGAGGTTTTTATGTTTCATATAAACTTGTTGATTAGTCATTGAGTAATAAAAATATACTAATCATAGGCCAATAAGCGGTAATTCCCAGGGCGCTTGACATTGTAAATATTCCCCATTTCTTTCTGAACCATAAACCTGCCAGACCAATTGTTAATAAGGGGATATAGATTATGGCATCACCGACTCCAAATCCTTTATTTAAGGCGACTCCCATCTCGCCTATTACATCCACTGGCTCCTGTAAACCAATCGAAACAGTAAATTCATAGTTGATGAACGCCATCATTTACCCAATGAAAAGCATAAATAGTGTGTAACGCCCTCGGAAAGCTTGATAAACTCGCCATCCGATTGTACTCTTGTTTGATTGTTCAAATACTCCTTCTCCAAATCGTTTTCAACTAAAAACGCAAATCCTTTTCCCCGGCGGCGTCAGACGCCTGCCCTTCCCTGTAAATGAAGCGTACTTTAATTTCAGGGTATTGCATTGTGAACTTGCGATATTTGGCAAGGGTGTGAGACCCAAGCTTGTATTTCACTTCATAAGCCACTCTATCCTTGACAATAAAGTCGATCTCATTTCCCTGTTGCGTCCGCCAAAATTTAATGTCGTCGGCTTGCACTCGATCCAACAGTTGACGAAAAATAATATTTTCATAGATGGCGCCCCTGTTCCGCCAGCTCTTCTTTGTCCTTAAAACGTAAATAATTTATGTTTTGTAAGTAAAAAATATTGATTTAATGCGAAATGCAGGCTTTAGGTAAAACCGCCATAACCATCTTTGACTACCTTTTGCCGTTTTTTTACAAGCCTTTGTGGGCGATCCGGCATAGATTGCGCAAAACCGATCGCCTCGCTTTTTACGCCGCCGATTTTCTCGACGACGAGCCGTTGGCGGGCGACGGCGCTGTCCGCATCACGACTAAGCCTGTTTAATCCCTTTGTTTTCAATACCTTTCTTATCTTGACTCTTTGTAATTATTCTCGTATATTTAGTGTTTTCATTTCAACTTTATATTTTGGTGATATTATGTTTGATGAATTGGAAGAAAAGCTGTCGAACCTCAAGGAGAGAACGAAAAACCTCCGGAGGTTTCTTTGACATTGAGACCAAGGAAAAAGAGATCGGCGCGCTGGAAGCCGAATCGCAAAAGCCGGGGTTCTGGAACGACAACGAAAACGCGCAGAAAATAATGCGCGAAATCAGCACGCGCAAGGATGTCGTGCAGGCGTGGCGCAAGGTTGACGATGCCTGCACGGAAAACCAGGAGATGCTCCTGCTCGCCAGGGAAGAGGGCGACGAGGACGTGGGCGCCGAAGTGCAGCGCGATCTGCAGGCGTTGGAAAAGGAGATCGCCAGGCTTGAATTCCAGAAAATGCTCGGCAACCCCGAGGATTCGAAAAACGCCATCCTCACCATTCACCCGGGGGCCGGCGGCACCGAGTCGCAGGACTGGGCGCAGATGCTCATGCGCATGTACCAGCGCTGGATCGAGCGCCAGGGCTTCAAGGGCGAGATTCTCGATTTTCAGGCCGGCGACGAAGCCGGCATCAAAAGCGTGACCATCGAGGTGACCGGCGCCTACGCGTACGGCTATTTAAAGGCCGAGGCCGGCGTGCACCGGCTGGTGCGCATCTCGCCGTTCGACGCCAATAAGCGACGGCATACCTCGTTCGCATCGGTGTTCGTCTATCCGGAAATCGACAACGCCATTGAAATCGACGTCGACGAAAAAGACCTGCGCATCGACACCTATCGCGCCAGCGGCGCCGGCGGGCAGCATGTCAACAAGACCAGTTCG
>JAJRST010000121.1 GCA_024278645.1 bacterium
CGCGCCAAAAAACTGGGCGCCGACGAGCGCGACCCCCACATCCTTGCGGGGTTGAAAACGGCCTACCTGGCGACCGGCCAGGCGGCACAGGCGAACGCCTTGGCGCCCCCGGAGCAAGTCGACAGCGAAACAACGGTTATCAGTGCTCCCGCTGCGGCGACGGCGCATCTGAAAAAGGCTCGGGAACTCATAAAAAAGCAGCAATACGACCGGGCGTTGCAGCAGCTTGAAGCCTCGCTGGAATCCGCGGAAACCGGGGTGGCCTACTTGTGGATGGGACAAATTTACCTGCAGAAAAAGCAGCCGGGACGCGCCGTGGCGCTTTTGCAAAAAGCGCAGGAGTCCATGCCCGATCATCCCTATCTGTTGTACAACCTGAGCCTGGGCTACACGCAATTGGGGCAGTACGAACGCGCCTGGAATACGCTCGTTCATTTGAACGCCATAAAACCGGATTTCGGCGATCCGTATCAGCTCATGGAAAAACTTGCTCGCATCCTGAAAAAAACAAACAATGACAAGAGGTGACAGATGCCGACCAGAATTGGTATTCGCAGGGAAAACAAAAACAAATGGGAGAGACGCGTTCCGATTATTCCGGCGCATGTGCGGCGCCTTGTTTCGCAATACGACATTCAGTTCATCGTACAACCCTCCGAAAATCGTATTTTTGAATCCTCGCAATACCGGCAGGCGGGCGCTGAAATCAGCGAGGATTTGAGCCCCTGCGACATTATTATGGGCGTCAAGGAAGTCCCCGTCGACCTTCTTCAGGCGGATAAAGTTTATCTCTATTTTTCGCACACGTTGAAGGGCCAGGCCTACAACATGCCCATGCTGCAACGACTGCTTGATTTGAAATGCACGCTCATCGACTATGAGGGCGTCAAGGATGCCGATGGCAGGCGGCTCGTCTTTTTCGGTCGTTTTGCCGGGCTTGCTGGAATGATTGATACGCTGTACACGCTGGGACGTCGATTGCAGGCGTTCTCCATCGAAACGCCGTTTAACGCCGTCCGGCAAGCTTATGCCTATTCATCGCTGGATGAAGCCAAGGCCCATATCCGGGAGATCGGCGATGACATCAGAAAAAACGGTTTGCCGCAGGAATTGACGCCTTTTGTCGTCGGCTTTACCGGCTATGGCAATGTATCGCAGGGGGCGCAGGAGATATTCGATTTGCTGCCGGTGCGGGAGATTCGACCGCAGGAGCTCGCCTCGCTGCCCAAGGGCGACGGCCGGGTGCTGTACAAGGTGGTGTTTTACGAACAGGATATTGTCGAGCCGAAAAGTGGCGCCGCCTCGTTTGAAGCGACAGAATATTTTCAATCGCCGGAGCGCTTTCGCCCCGTTTTTGATCGCTGGCTGCCGCATCTCACGGTGCTGTTGAACGGCATTTACTGGGAAGAACGCTACCCTCGGTTGGTGACCAAAAAGTTCCTGCGCGAGCATTTCGATTCGCTTCGCCTGCGCGTCATCGGCGACATTAGCTGCGACATCAACGGCTCCATCGAGATGACCGAAAAGGTGACCGAGCCGGATGCGCCGTTTTTCGTCTACGATGCAAAAGCAGGCGGAATTGTCGATGATTCGGCGCCGGGCATCGCCGTCATGGCCATCGACAACCTCCCGGCCGAGTTCGCCGCCGAGGCCTCTGCTTCCTTTAGCGAGGCGCTGATGCCGTTTATGGGGGCCATCGCCGGGGCGGATTACAGCCTTTCTTTTGAACAATGCACGTTGCCGCCGGAGATCAAGAACGCCGTCATCGTCTATAACGGCGAGTTGACGTGCAAGTACGAATATTTACAAAATTATTTAAAATAATCTACCGGAGCATCAATAAAATAATCATTTTGTCTTTTCCTCTCGCGGGAAAAATCGAGTTTTTTGCTTGACCGCCAAGATCGCTGGGAAATTAATTAAAGCTCTGTTTTCTCTGTGACCTCGGCGGTTAGATGAGCTATGTTTTAATATGAAAGTCCTGTCATGAAAACCATTCTACTCCTCGGCGCCGGATTTGTCGCCCGCCCGCTCGTGCGTTATTTGCTGAATCAAAAGGACGTCAAACTGCTGGTCGCCAGCATCCCGGTGCAACGTGCGCGCGAGCTGGTCGACGATCACCCCCGGGGCGAGGTGTTCGAGCTCAATGTCAACGACGAAGCGGCGCTGACGCCCCTCTTGCAGGCGGCCGACCTGGTCGTCAGCTTGCTACCCTATAAATTCCATGTTTCCATGGCCAGGCTTTGTTTGCAACATCGCATGCATTTAATCACCGCCTCTTACCTGACGCCGGAGATGCAGGCGCTCGACGCCGAGGCGCGCGACAAGGATGTGCTGCTGCTCAACGAGATCGGCCTCGATCCGGGCATCGACCACATGTCGGCCATGCAGATCAAGGATGATGTCGTTCGGCGCGGCGGGCGCATCATTTCCTTCGAATCCTGCTGCGGCGGTCTGCCGGCGCCGGAGGCGAACGACAACCCGTTCGGCTATAAATTTTCCTGGAGCCCTCGCGGCGTGCTTTTGGCCGGACGCAATTCGGCCTCCTATCGCAAGGAGGGACGACTCGTTGACGTGCCCGGCGAAAAGTTGTTTC
>JAJRST010000122.1 GCA_024278645.1 bacterium
GCAACGGCCGATCCGGATGCTGGAGGCGATCTCAAAGTACAAAGCGCAAATCAGCGGCGGGCCTAATTTCACTTATGATCTGCTTGTCAACAAAACGACGCCGGAACAACGGGAAGGTCTGGACCTGAGATCTTGGACGGTTGCCTTTAACGGCGCCGAACCCATTCGCTGGGAGACGCTGGCCAAATTCGTCGACACATTCGAACCGTATGGCGTTCGAAAGGATATTCTTTATCCCTGCTTTGGATTGGCCGAGGGCACGCTTTTCGTTTCCGGCAGCGAGGTCGGTCACGAACCGGTTGTCGTGAATTTTGATAAAAAGGCGCTGGAACGAAATCAACTGGTTGAAGCGGGCGGCGAGGACAAGGCCGTAACGCTGGTCAGCAGCGGGCATTTCAAAGGCGATCAAGTCATTAAAATCGTCAACCCGGAAACCCGGCTGGAAGTGAAGAACGGCGAGCTCGGTGAAATTTGGGTGCATGGTCCGAGCATTGCCAAAGGATATTGGAATAAAAAGGAAGAGTCTGAAAAGACCTTCAACGCCTATATCGCCGACACCGGCGAAGGGCCGTTTCTGCGCACTGAAGACTTGGGCTTTTTAAAAGGCGATGAGCTTTTCGTCACCGGTCGCATTAAGGATTTGATCATTATTCGCGGCGTCAACTATTATCCGCAGGATATCGAGCGGGTTGTCGAGGTTTGCCATCCGGATTTGCGGCAGGGCGGCGGCGCGGCGTTTTCAATTGAAGCGGATGGCGAAGAAAAGCTGGTCATTGCGCACGAGGTCGAATTCCGCGCCAAGCCGGACATCAACGATGTGGCCGCGGCGATGCGCGAAGCCGTGGCCGAGAATTTTGATTTGCAATTGCACGCGTTGATGCTTGTCAAGCCGGGCCGCATACCCAAAACATCAAGCGGCAAAATTCAACGTTATGCAAGCCGACTCGGTTATCTTAATGACACGCTGCAAAAGATCGCCGTATGGCATGCGGACGACTAACAGCAGGTCGTGAACGCCCCGGTTCCCTCTGAGAAAAAAGCTGCCGTTCATGATGCACCCGTGGATAAAAAACGGCAGAAAGAGATTGAACAATGGTTGATTGAAAGAATCTCCACCGAACTGAAGGTCCCGGCCGCGAATATCGATGTGACGCAGCCGTTCGCTCGTTACGGTCTTGATTCCGTTCGTGCAACCGGTTTAGCCGGCGACCTTGAGGAGTGGCTCGGTCGCTCGCTGCCCGCCACCCTGGCTTACGACTATCCCACGGTTGCAGCGCTGGCGAGATACCTGGCCACGGATGGGGAAAGTGTTGGCGAGACGGTCCACGTCAAAGGTGATGAAAACGAAGCCATCGCCATCGTCGGCATGGGATGCCGGTTCCCGGGCGCCGGCAATGTGCGCGAATTCTGGCAGGAGCTGGTCAACGGCGTCGACGCCATTTCGGAAGTGACCAGGGAGCGCTGGGATATTGAAGAACTCTACGACCCGGATCCGGACTCGCCGGGCAAGGTTGTAACAAAATCCGGCGGTTTTGTCAAGGATGTCGATAAATTCGACGCATCATTTTTCGGCATTTCTCCCCGGGAAGCGACGCGCATGGATCCACAACAGCGCATGGTCCTCGAAGTGTCCTGGGAGACGCTGGAGGATGTCGGCATTGCTCCATCCGATTTGGCCGGCAGCAGAACCGGCGTGTTTGTCGGCGTCAGCAATAACGACTACTCCAAGTTGTTCGGCGACGATTTGAGCAGCATCGACACCTACACCAGCACCGGAAACGCCTTTAGCATCGTCGCCAACAGGCTTTCTTTCTTTTATGATTTTCGCGGGCCGAGCATGGCGATTGATACGGCCTGTTCATCCTCCCTGGTCGCGCTGCACCAGGCCGTCAACAGCCTGCGTCGCGGCGAGTCCAATTTTGCCCTTGCCGGCGGCGTCAATCTCATCCTGTCGCCGGAAATAACCATCACATTTTCCCACGCCCGTCTCATGGCGCCCGACGGCCGTTGCAAGACATTCGACGCCGGCGCCGACGGCTACTCGCGCGGCGAGGGATGCGGTTTTGTGGCGCTGAAACGACTTTCCGACGCCGAGCGCGACGGCGATCGCATTTATGCGGTCATTCGCGGGTCGGCGGTCAACCAGGATGGCCGCAGCAATGGCCTGACCGCCCCGAACGGCCTGGCGCAGCAGCAAGTCATTCGCGACGCCCTGCGCGACGCTCATGCCGAGCCGCAGGACATTAATTATATCGAAGCGCACGGCACCGGCACCATCCTCGGCGATCCCATCGAGGTCAAGTCCATCGCCGCGGTTATGAAAGATCGCCCAAAAGACGATCCCTGTTATATAGGCTCTGTGAAAACGAATATCGGACATCTGGAATCCGCCGCCGGCATCGCCGGCATTATTAAAACGGCGCTGTCGCTTTATCACGAACAGATTCCGCCGCATTTGCATTTCAAACAGATCAATCCGCATATTCCGATTGAACAATTGCCCCTGGCCATACCGACCGAGGTTAAGGATTGGAAGCGGAATCAAAAGCCTCGCCTGGCCGGCGTCAGCTCTTTTGGCTTTGGCGGCGCCAATGCGCATGTCGTTCTTGCCGAAAGCGCGCCGGTCAAAATTGAGAGCGGGAAAGGTGTAGATCGCCCCGCCCATATTTTGACGCTGTCCGCAAAAGAAGAACAAGCCCTGGTCGAACATGCGCGTCAAATGGCCATATACCTGAATTCAGACGTATCTTTTAAAGATGTCTGTTTTACCGCCAATGCCGGGCGCGAACATTTCAAACATCGCCTGGCGGTTGTCGGCGAATCCGCCGCCGTCGTTGCGGAAAAATTGCAACGCATGGCCGATGCTCAAACGGCCGGCGCCGGGTTTATCGGCTCTTCGGATTTTCGATCCAATAAAATTGCATTCCTGTTCACCGGTCAGGGCGCACAATATGTGAACATGGGAAAGACCCTCTATGAGACGCAGCCGTTATTCCGCGCAACAATGGATGAATGCAACGAGATTTCCAAAAAATACCTGGACAAGCCGATCCTTTCGGTGATTTTCGACCCGGAAGACGAATCGCTGATTCACAATACAAAGTATACGCAACCGGCGCTGTTCACGATCGAGTATGCACTGGCAAAGCTCTGGCTGGCATGGGGCGTCACGCCCGACTATGTCATGGGGCACAGCATCGGCGAATTTGTCGCCGCCTGCATTGCCGGCGTGTATGGCCTTGATGACGGCTTCAAGCTGGTTGCCGCGCGCGGTCGTTTGATGGCGTCGCTGCCCGAGGATGGCGGCATGGCCGTCGTCTTTGCCGGTTTGGATGTCGTAAAGGAAAAAATCGCCGACTTTGAGGGTGTTGATATCGCCGGCGTCAACGGTCCTGAAAATATTGTGTTGTCCGGCGACAAAGAAGCGATTGAAAAACTTGTCGCCATGTTTGAAAAGGAAGAAATTCAAACGCGCGAACTGGCGGTTTCTCACGCCTTCCATTCGGCAAAGATGGAGCCGATCCTGGATGAATTTGAAGAAATCGCCGGCCAAATCGAATATAAAAAACCCGCCATTCCAATCATTTCCAACGTCACCGGCAAAGCCTTTGACGAAAAAGTCCCGGACGCCGCCTACTGGCGAAATCATATCCGCAATGCCGTCCTGTTTGCCGATGGCGTGCAGACCCTGAAAGAATTGGGTTGCAACGTTTTTGTCGAGCCCGGTCCCAATCCCCATCTAGTGGGTATGGGGCGTCGTTGCCTGCCGACGTACGAGGCGCTGTGGGTCGGCTCCCTTAAGGAAAAATTCAAAGAGTGGGAGTTCTTGTTGAACAGTCTCGCCCAGCTTTACGTCAATGGCATCGACGTCAATTGGCGGCAATTTGACGGCGTCTATCCGCGCGCAAAAGTTGAGATGCCGACCTATCCGTTCCAGCGCAAACGTTTTTGGATGGAGAAGAAAAGAGGCGGCAGACAGGGCGGCAAGATTGTGCATCCGTTGCTCGGCGTCGAGGAGCCGTCTCCGCCGGGGTTTGTGCAATATCACAATAAAATAAACGGCAATCTCGATCCCTATTTTTACCGGCATTCAATATTCAATACGCCGGTCTTGCCCCCTTCCGCGTTTGTGGAAATGGGCATGTTTGCGGGAAAACGCATCATCAAGGATGGCCATGTCGCTCTCAAGGATGTAAAGTTCCACCAGGATTTGTCGCTGGCCGACTCTGACGACGGAACCGAGGTGCAGTTCGTCGTCATGCCGAAATCGGACCATGAAGCAACTTTCAAGGCCTACAGTCACCAGCCTCGGGAAGACGAGGATACGTGGGTGCTTCATGCAGAGGGCGTCATTATTCATGAGGATGACGATGAGGTTCGAAAGGGGCCTGATATTTCGCCTGCGACGATTAAAAAGCAGTGCCGGCCTCTGCCGCTGGAAGATTTTTATCGCAATCTGCAATCGGTCGGCCATTGTCTCGACGATGCCGCCAATGCATTTCAAGAGATATTTATCGGCGATGATGTTGCACTTGTAAAGCTAAAAGTGGCCGGGGATGTCAAAAGCCACATTCGGGATTATGAGCTGCATCCGTTGTACCTGGACGCTTGCTGCCAGGTTCTTGGCTTGCTGGCCCACGAGGAAGAGACGGCTTTTATGCCCGATGGCTTTGAACGTCAATATTCATATAATAACGACTTTGAAGATATTTGGTGCTATGCCGTCGTTAAAACTTCGGACGAGCAAAGTATTGTCGGAGACGTCTACCTTGTCAGCGACTCGGATGAGATTTATCACGCCATTAAAGGTATGCGTTTGACGAAAATGTCGCCGGAGGAGAAACAGTTCTACGAAGCTTTGGCGTACGAGTTGACCAAGGATGTGGAGCTGCCGCGTCGGCAGGAGATAAGACCGTTGACGCGCAAAGACCTGCTGGCAGCCGAGGCGAATCAAAGAGAATCCATGTTGGTCGAGCATTTGCAGGCGCAGGCGGCTCGCGTGCTGGGAATGGATGCGTCTCAGCTCGATGTCGATCAGGGGATAACCAATTTCGGCCTCGACTCGATTATGGCGGTCGAGCTGCAGGCAAAGCTGGAAAAATCGTTTGATTTCAAGCTGCCTGTTGCGCGGCTCATCGTTGGGCCGACGCTGCGCGAACTGGCGCAGTTTATTCTTGAAAGTATTCAAGGCGGTGGGAAAAACGATTCGCTGATAAAGCCGCTAGACGGTCCTGAATATGGCCTGTTTCCGCTTTCACATAACCAAAAGGCGATGTGGGTGCAGCACCAAATGGCGCCAAAGAGCATCTTTAACCCGGTTTATGCCGTGCGCATTCGTGCGCACGTGAATGTGGAAGCTTTGAATCACGCGCTTATGCTCGTCGCCAACCGGCATCCGTCGTTGCGCACGACCTTCCATTCAAAGAATGGCGAACTTTATCAGCGCGTGCACGAGTACCTTGATACAAGCTTAAAAGTGGAAGACACGGTGCATCTCGATGAAGAGCAGGTGCAGGAGCAGTTGGAGCAGATCGCCAGCGAGACCTTTGATCTGGCGCGAGGGCCGTTGTTCCGAACCGTGCTGTTCAAACGCGCCGATGACGAATACATTCTTCTCATCGCGGCGCACCATATCATTATGGATATGTGGTCTTTGGCGGTCATTATCAACGACATCAGCCAGCTTTATATCAACGCCGCCGACGGCGCCGGGCTGCTGCCGCTCGGGCTGCGTTATACCGACTTTATTGATTGGCAGGAAAAAATGCTCGGCGGCCCCGAGGGCGAAAAATTATGGAACTATTGGAGCAATAAACTCGGGGGACGTCTGCCCGTCCTCGAGTTGCCGACCGATTTTCCGCGTCCGCCGGTGCAGACTTTCAACGGTAAAAATTGCACCGTTAAATTGGGCGCCAAATTAACGGAGAAACTGAAAGCGTTCAGCGACAGTCGGGGGTTGACGCTCTACATGACATTGCTGGCGGCGTTTAAGGTGCTGCTTTATAAATATACGGGCCAGGAAGACATCATCGTCGGTACGCCGACGACGGGCAGGACGCGTCCCGAATTGACCGACATTGTCGGCTATTTTGTAAATTCGGTCGCGCTCCGTTCTCTTGTGGACGACGCCGAAGCGTTTGACGAATTTGCTGTCGACGTGAAACAGACCGTTGTCGAGGCGCTTGAAAACCAGGATTATCCTTTTTATGATCTTGTTGAAAAACTGATGCCGCAGCGGGATATTAGCAGAACGACAATCTTTCAGATAATGTTCGTTTATCAAAAGGCGCACTTGCTGAACGATCAGGGACTTTCATCCATCTCCCTGGGAATGGACGGCGAGACCATGGACTTTGCCGGAATGCCCCTCGAGGCGATTCCGATTGAAGGCCAGGTCGCCCCATTCGATATGACCCTGATGATGGCCGAGGGCCGGAATGGGCTTGGCGCTTCGTTAACCTTTAATACCGACCTTTACAAAGAAGATACGGTTTCGCGTCTGCTCGAACATTTCAAAACATTGTTGGAAAATATCGTCGAAAATCCAACGGCGCCGATCTCACAGCTCCAATTCGTGCCTTATTAGGAGTTGTATCAATTGCTGTTCGGCTGGAATGCGACCAATGCACCTTTGCCGGAAAAACCGATTATTCAGGATATATTCGCCGAACAAGTGCGGCGCAATCCCAGGGCGATCGCCGTTGATTTTGAAGGGCAACGTCTTACCTACCAGGAATTGGATGAAAAATCAAGCCAGCTTGGTCATCTGCTGCAGAAAAAAGGCGTGGGCCCGGAAATGGTCGTCGGCTTGTGCGTCGATCGTTCCCTGGAGGTGGTGATCGGCCTGCTTGGCATTCTAAAGGCCGGCGGCGCTTATATGCCCCTTGACCCCTATTATCCAAAAGATCGATTGAGCTATATGATCACCCACTCGAGAGTGCGGCAGGTCATATCGGTTTCCTCCCTGGCCGAGAACTTGCCCGATTTTGACGGCGAATACATTTATCTCGATAATGAGTGGCAGGCCATCGAGGATCAAAGTTGCGAGACGCCCGTCAACAATGTCACCCCGGAGAATCTGGCTTATATTATTTACACGTCCGGTTCAACCGGGCGGCCCAAGGGAGTGATGCTCACTCAAAAAGGGTTGGTCAACCTTGTGCAGGCGCAGATCAAGGCGTTTCGCGTTCGACCCGACAGCCGGGTGTTGCAGTACGCTTCCTTTAGTTTTGACGCTTCGGTCTCCGAGATTTTCATGGCGTTGGCCGCCGGGGCCACGCTTTACATGATCAACAGGGAAACCATGCTGTCGCAAAGCGGGTTGCTTGGCGCGCTGCAGGAAAACGGCATTACCACCATTACCTTGCCGCCATCAATCCTGGCGGTGCTGCCGGAAGCCGAATTGCCAAAGTTGGAAACCGTTATCTCGGCCTGAGAAGCGTGCACCAAAAACATCGTCAATCGTTGGAACAAGGCGCACCGATTTATTAACGCCTATGGCCCGACGGAATCAACAGTGTGTACGACATGCAATGTCGTCTCCGGCGTTATTGAAAGGGACAATATTCCGATCGGCGGTCCGATTGACAACTTGAAGGTTTATGTCGTCGATCAGCACATGAACCCCGTCCCCATTGGCGTGCCCGGCGAACTTTTGATCGGCGGCATTGGCGTCGCTCGCGGCTACTTTGACCGGCCGGACTTGACGGCGCAGAAATTCATACCCAATCCGTGGGCGGATTCTCCCGGCGAGCGGCTGTACCGTTCGGGCGACCTGGTCAGATACCTGTCTGACGGCACAATCGAGTTTATCTCGCGTGTGGACCTGCAAGTGAAAATCAGGGGCTTGCGCGTCGAACTGGGTGAAATTGAAGCCGTGCTGGATGAACATGAGAATATCGACAGCGCCGTCGTGCTGGCCCTGCGGGACAAGGGCGGCGAGTATCGCCTGGCCGGCTATTATATTTCCAGGAACGGTCAGGATATCCCCGGCAACGAACTTTCAGCGTTTCTCAGTGCAAAACTGCCGCCTTATATGGTGCCGGCTGTTTTTCAGAGAATGGACGAGTTTCCCCTGACGCAGAACAAAAAGATCGATCGCAAATCGTTCCCGAATCCGTTTTTTAGAAACAAGCTGAACCGTACCGATATTGTCAAACCGAAAAATGATATTGAACGCACTATTGCCGAAGCGTGGCGCAAGGTGCTGAATATTAACCAAATCAGCATTAATGACAACTTTTTCGAGATCGGCGGCCACTCTTTGATTATGATCAAACTGCACGCCGTACTGGAAGAGTCGCTCGATACAAAGCTCTCGGTCGTCGAGCTTTTTCAATATCCGACGATTGCGGCGCAGGCCAAATTCCTGGTGAATACGAAAAAAGAGAATCTTGGCATGAAAGGCGCCGAAATGAGGGCTATCCGCCAACGCAACAGAATTATGGCTCAACGGAACAGGAGAATGGCAGCAAGAGGAGATAGCAGGCATGTGGGCAGAGGCAAACTCGGCGCTCCGGATTCTCTTGCAGAATCAAGCTGAGCAGTATGGATGTCTTTGCGCCAATAATGATGTTGCTGCAACCCGGCGCGTTTCTTTCCCGGGGTTGAGAAGTAATCGTGATGCAAATAAAAATAGCGGCAGGCAGGCGAGGCGTTTTAATAACGTGGATCTTGTTTGCCGTATGCGGTATATTTTTTTCCATGATATCCGAAAGGGACAGAGCAGAGTCGTTCGACGTCCCCTGCCGGGGAAAACGGCGTCGACGCTCGGCTCGCCGACAGCCTCGTACGAGGTTCCTGTCAGGGGCGATGTTTATTACATTGTAAAGTGCTCACGGCCGCATCTCTTCCTTCCAAAAGAATTAGAGTTCACTGCAACTGTTTCTTTAAAATATTTTGTCTACAGGAATTATCGCAGCCTTTTTATCTGTTTAAAAATTAGTCTGGAAAGGGCCGGGGCTTTGAAACGCCGGGCTTTGAATTTTTACAGATATCGACCATGTTGGAACAATCAGCCCGGCTTGTGTGGTGAATATCCTTATTATTACGAGTCAGAAAAGAGCGTTTCAATGCACGCAAAACCTTGTGATTGACGGTAAATCAAAACCAGACCCGTAAAAAGATTCTTATGTCTTTGGGTAGGGAGGTCAATGAGCAATAGCTTTTTTCGGCGCAAAGAGAATAGTTGATAATACATCATAAAAGATAATAAAAGCAAAGTGCCGCTTTGATAATTGCGATGGGCATCCGTTTGGCGCCGGCAAGATTCCCTGGTTTCCCACCAGGAGTATTCCCCGGTTTATTCGCCCAGAGCGAATTCGCGATTATTTTATGGACTGGGCAAAAAAGGCAGTCCTTGTAGAAATTGAAGGATCGTGATTCCGGCTTTGATGAGCAGCAATATCAATCGAGGAGAAAATGAATTGGAAGAATTGTATGCATCCGATGAATCCGCAGGTTTAAAAGTCGCCATCATAGGAATGGCCGGACGTTTCCCCGGCGCCTCCGGCATTGAAGAATACTGGCAAAATCTTCGCAACGGCGTTGAATCCATATCCTTTTTCACCGACGAAGAGCTTCTCGAATCCGGGATTGACGAAAAGCTGTTCAACCGGCCCAATTATGTTCGCGCCAGGGGCATCATCGAGGATGCCGACAAGTTCGACGCCTCATTTTTCAACTTTTTTCCCAAGGAAGCGGAGACGCTGGATCCGCAACATCGTATTTTTATGGAATGCGCCTGGGAGGCGCTGGAAGAGGCCGGCTACTATTCTGAAAATTTCGAGGGCTTGATCAGCCTTTTTGCCGGCGTCGGTATGAATACCTATATCATTCCCTATCTTGCCGCCACCCAGGGTAAAATTGATACGGCTGAAGGCTACCAGGTGACGATCGGCAACGAAAAGGATTTCCTCACCACCAAAGTTTCCTACAAGCTGAACCTGCGCGGCATCAGCATGGACGTACAAACAGCCTGTTCGACCTCGTTGACCGCCACTTATCTGGCCTATCAAAGTCTGGTCAATTATCAGTCGGATATGGCCCTGGCCGGGGGTTGTACCATCACCTTTCCGCAAAAA
>JAJRST010000123.1 GCA_024278645.1 bacterium
GCGAATAGCTGTTGATGGCGGACATGGAAAGATTGACGACCTCGATGGCGCGCCGCGGAAAGGCGTCGCGCAGCCGCGCTTCGAGGATACGCGAAAACATCAGGTTTCGCCCATAGGGAAAGCCGGCCGCCGTGGAGCCGCCGAGCACAAAGATGCGATAGCCGTTTGGCGGCTTTATCTTTAAAAAATAGTCGTTCGAGGGCGTGGGAACATGTTTTTGCGCGACGAAGAATCGCCGCGCCACATGCGGGTTGATGAGCTTGTAGGCCTTCATATCGCCGGGGCCGGAAATAAAAAGATCGCGATTGCCGCCGTATTGCGCGATCCGCAGCAATGCTTCCAGCAGCAGCAGCAGGACAATGGGCAAAGCAACCAAGATGATCGTAAACAACCGCCGCCTGGCGGCGCTTAACTCCGGCGCCGCCGTTTTTCGTTCCGGCTCGGCCAAGGTTGTCTTTTTTCTGTTCTTTTTTTTCATCACGAGCGGCTAAAAGACGCAAATTATTCCGTCAAATGCAAGCCATAATTTTCGCTTATGTCCAACGGCGGCATCGGCCCGTCGATGGGCTTGCCGTCCTTGACGTACCAGTCATACCACTGCAAATGACGATACAGGTAATCGATGCGTCCCGGCTGTTTGGCGTTGCCGTGACCCTCGCCGGGATACTGCACCAGACGCACGGCGGGGTGGTTGTTCATTTTCATGCGACGATACAGCTCCAGGCTCTGCGACGGGTGCACGCGCGTGTCGGCCGCGCCGCCGCTGATCAGCGTCGCCGTCTTGCTCTGATGCGCATAGTAAATCGGACTGCGTTCCAGGCTCTGCCGCCACATTTGTTCCAACGGCTTTCCCGAGTGAACGTACAACTCTTCGTAGGGAATGTCGGTGGTGCTGCGTTTGCTGATCAGATCGCTGATGCCGACGAACATGCACACCGCCTTGACCTTGTCGGTATAATAGGTCGCAAACCAGGCGGAGGCGAACCCGCCGTAAGAGCCACCGCCCAGTCCGACGCGATCCTTGTCCACCACGCCCTGGTCGATGAAATAGTCGATGCCATCGGCGATATCGTCAAACTCGACGCCGGCGGCGTCGCCATAGCCGGTGGCGGCGAACTCGATGCCATAGCCGGTGCTGGAACGATAGTTGGGATAAAAGATCACATAACCGCGTCCGGCCAACACCTGTCCGGCGATGGAATAGCGCGTGGTGCGCGACCAGCCGTTGGTGAAATTGGATTCCGGGCCGCCGTGCACATTCACCACCAGCGGATAACGCACGCCCTTTTCGTAATCTACCGGGTAGATGACCAGCCCCTCGATCTCCTGACCATCCCTGGCCTTGTAATGAAGCACCTTTTGCTCGCCCAGGTCCCGCTCGGCCAGCCAGGGGTTCAGCGTAGTCAAGCGCTGCAACGATTTTTTCGGCCGCCAGAAATAAAGATCGCCCGGCACGGTGGGCGAGCTGCCGCCAATGGCAAAATATTTTGCATTGGGAGAAACGGACAGATGATCGATGACCACGCCGGTTTCCCGGGCGTCGTAAATCACCTTGCGCTCGCCGCCCTTGATGGGGACGGTGCTCAATGTCGTCCATACGCCCTCGTTGGCCTTGTAAAGCGCGGTTTCGTCGTCCCGCCACGTCACCCAGTTGATATGGCCTCGGAAATTGGGCGGCGTCAGATTTTTCGCCTGGCCGCCGGAGACGTCGATGACAAACGCTTGACTGTTTGCATGATCCTTTCGCTCCAGGGCGGCGTTGTAGATCAATTTCGAATCATCCGGGGAAAAGGCAAAATTGCCCAACTTGCCGTCGTTGTGCGTCAGTTGCCGGCGTTCGCCGGAGGCGACGTCGATTAAATAAATCTTTTTGAACATATAACTATGATCGACAAGATTCTTCGGCGAAATGGCCGCGGCGACCGTTGTTCCGGCATGGTTGAATTGAAAGTCCCAGACGCTGACGCCCTCGGTCAACTGCTTCGCCTCGGACTCGCCGTCGAGATCAAAAAGGTAGAGATTTCGATCCTTTAAATTTTCTTCATAAAAAATGAAACGAAAGCCCTTTTCCTCCAGTTCTTTTTCGCGCTTTGACTTGGGCGTCGTCGCCACGTAGGCGAGATGCCGGCTGTCCGGATGCCAGCGGTAAAGCAGGACGCCGCTTTCCACATCCGTCACCCGTTTCGCCTCGCCCCCATCAATGGGGATGACATACACCTGCGTCGCCTTGTCGTCGTCGCGTTTGGCGCGGAAGGAGATGGCGCCGCCGTCCGGGCGCCAGGCGATGGAAGAGACGCTCACCTTGCCGACGATAAACGGCTTGACCTCACCGGTCGCCGTAGACGCCACAAACAGCTCTCTGTACGAGCTGCCCACGGGGTCGGTCGCCGGACGCGTCGACAGCACCGTGTAGGCGACCCACTCGCCGTCCGGACTGACAGCCACTTCATAGACAAATTTAGTATTCAAGACATCCTGCGGCGAGAGGACCTCGGCGGCAGCGGGAAGAAATGAAAGAGAGATAAAGAGCGCGAGAAAAACAGTTGTTATACGAGTCATACTTTTTTCCTTTCAAGATTAAACCAAAGAATACCAATATATAAAGTCGCTTTCTCGTTTGCAAGTAGATTGTGGTAAAAACGCAGCATAACGCTTTTTGTGTTTAAAAAGCGAGGGCAAATCACGGGCGCGATCCACAAAATACTTGTCTGCGGTTCTAAAATTAACTATTTTACCACCGGTATCCATCCCGCTAAAACTTTGGAGTTTTGATGAACGTTCGCACAGTCGCGACAATTATCGTCATTCTTTTATCCTCCCTCTCACGCGCCCTGGTGATCAATGAAGTTATGGCGTCGAACGATTCATCCCTTCTTGACTTTGAAAACGACTCTCCCGACTGGATTGAACTTTACAATGAAAAAAGCACGGCGCTTGATTTAACCGGTTATACGCTGACAGACGATCCCTCGAAAACGCGCAAATGGGAATTCCCGCAAACGGTCATGCAGCCGAACCGGTTCCTGGTCATTTTTTGTTCCGGCAAGGACACTGCGGCTTCCGCACTGCATACCGGCTTTAAACTCAGCGCCGACGGCGAGTTCATCGGCGTTTACAATACAGCCGGCGTTTGCCTGGACTCGCTGACCTTCCCGGCGCTGAAAACCGATCAGTCTTTCGGCCGCCTCCCGGACGGCGACGGCGAATTCTTGTACATGGACAGGCC
>JAJRST010000124.1 GCA_024278645.1 bacterium
ATCCATCACGGCGACGCGATCGGCGACGCTAAAACCGCTATCCAATTCATGAGTGACGACGATTGAGGTGACGTTGTGCTGTTGCTGCGTCTTTCGGATTAAAGCATTTATCGTTGTCGCCGTTATCGGATCGAGGCCGGTTGTCGGTTCGTCATACAGTATAATGCCTGGCTGATAGGCCATCGCACGCGCCAGGGCGACTCTTTTCTTCATGCCTCCGGATAATTCGGAAGGCATGAGATTCTCCGTCCCCTCGAGCTCTACAAACTGCAGGTTTTTATGAACTATATCGGCAATCTCGTTTTTACTTTTATCCGAATGCTCGGTAAGGGCATAAGCGACATTTTCGCCCACGGTCATGGAATCGAACAATGCGGAGCCTTGAAAGAGCATACCCATTTTTCTGCGGATGCCGAAAAGATTTTTTTCCGAAAGGCGTGATATTTCTTCGCCATTGACAAAAACATCGCCGCTGTCCGGCGGCAACAGGCCAAGCAATATCTTTAAAGTAACGCTTTTACCGCATCCGCTACGCCCCAGTATCACAAGAGTTTCGCCCTCAAAGACAGAGAGGTTCAATCCCTGTAAAACCGGTTTGCCGCCAAAAGATTTAAAAACGTCTTTTATTCGGATGATAGAGGAACGCTCATTCATAATCTAATCAGATAGCTCCAAGAGTTACTTTGGTGATTAAAAAATCAAGTATAAATATCATAATAGATGAAAGGACGACGGATTGCGTCGTAGCTTCTCCCACGCCCTTTGTACCGCCGGTGACGTTAAACCCGAGGTAACAGGCAATGGTCGCTATGCTCATACCAAAAATGAACGGCTTGAGCAACCCGGCGACGACATCGGAAAACTCGAGGTAGCGGATGGCCAGCGTCCAGTAAAAATCAGTGCTGATGCCGAGGCTGGTGATCGACACCAGCCAGCCGCCGATCATGCCGCATGTGTCGCCAATGGCGACCAGTATGGGCAGCATTATGGTTAAAGCGATGAAACGCGTGGCCGCCAGCTTTTTATAGGGATTGGTTCCCAGGGCCCGCATGGCGTCGATCTGCTCGGTGACGGCCATGGATCCCAATTCCGCGGTGATGCCGGCGCCGACGCGGCCGGCGACGACGAGAGAAATAATGACCGGTCCCAATTCGCGAACAATAGAGACGCCAAGCACCGAACCGGTGTACATTTTGGCGCCGTAGACGGCCATTTCATGTCCGAATTGCAGCGCCAGCACAAGACCGGTGAACGTTGAGGTCATGAGCACTATGGACAACGATTTTACGCCAATGTGGTACATTTGATCCAGGGTTTCACGAATATAGAACGGCCGTATAAACGACAGCCCCAGGGAGCGGCCAAACATTTCCGTCAGTCCATGAATATGGATGAGAAGATCGGAAAACGTTCGCAACAGCAGCTTTAAACCTGACGATCTGTGCACGTTTGCTTCATCCCCCATCATGAGACGTCAATTCTTCGCGAGGATCGTATCGTCCAATACACTAATGTAACAAAGATCAAGAAATAAGCAATAATCAAGGTTCGAAGCTGCCAGATTGTTGCAAATCCGAACAGCACCCAGATCACGGAAAAAAGAAACAATAGCAAGCTCGAACTGTTGAGTAGATGGCCGAATGAATAGGGACCGTTGCTGAACGCATCGACCATAATGCCCACCCCGGCGGCGGCAAGGGCGATCAAATAAAAAATCAATACAAGAGTCAGGAAAAAGGATGCGCCGACAGCAGCGATTATGAGGGGTGAGAACTTGTGTAAAAACCGGCCCACTTTAACCGGGCTTATTCGCACCGACTCTTTTTCTATTTCAATATCTTCAATAGGTATTCTTTTTATTTCTTTTTTGCTTTTGAAAAGTATCGAATCCGTTGCAATGAAAATGGAATAGGGGCGGGCGTCGGCGAGAACAGAATCATCTGCGGTTTCGTCAAAAACTATCCTGATATTATTCTCGAGAGCGATCCGGAACGGTATTTGGCCGTCAAACTCAAGAGAGCCGTTCTTCAAAACGATGACCGGCGTTTTTTCATTGAATACGGGATCAAGAAGGTCTAACCAGGAAAAAAGTTGCCTGGAGAACGGCACGCTGTAAAATGCAGTGAGCAATAAAGAGCTGACGATCAATATGAGCAGCGAAATTCGTTTTTTATCGGATAGTTTAATCATAAGCTGGCGCTACCGGTAAACCCGTACTTTTTCCTGTCCGCGTACAACGCGCAAGGCCCCGGCCGCCATGGCCTCCATTTCCAATTCGCCTGGGAAAATATGCACGGGGGCGATGAACGAAGCCCGTTTTTTCAGGCCTTGCACCAGCCTTTTCGAATGCGAAAGCCCGCCGGTAAGCACAATGCCGTCCACCCGGCCAAACAGCACCGTAGCCATGGCGCCTATTTCCTTGGCAATTTGATATATCATGGCTTCAAAAACCTCCCCGGCCTTTTGGTCTCCGGCGTCTATTCTCTTTTCGATGGCGACGACATCGGTTTCGCCAAGATAGGCTTTTAATCCGCCTTCTCCCATGATCATCTTTTTTATTTCTTTTTTCGTGTATTTGCCGGAAAAGCATAAATCGGTGAATTGTTGCAACGGCAGCGATCCGCTGCGTTCCGGCGAGAACGGGCCGGCGCTGGAGGCGTCGTTGACATCGATGATGCGCCCGAATTTCACCGCGGCAACGGAAATGCCGCCGCCGAGGTGCGCGACGACAAAACGCGACTTTTCGATGCAAAGTCCCATCTTGTCCGCCGCCCATATTGCCACGGCGCGCAGGCTGAGTGCATGTGACAAAGTGCGCCGTTCGATCAGAGGATGGCCGGAATATCGCGCCAATGGTTCGAACTCATCGACAGACACAGGATCGACGATGAACGCGGGACAATGCCGTTCCCGGGCAATTTCCTGCGCCAGGGCCGGTCCCAAATTGGACGGGTGCACGCCCTGCACGCCTTTACGCGCGTCCCGGACCATAGTTTCGTTGACTTTGTAGACGCCGCGACTGACCGGCTTTAATAGTCCGCCCCGCCCCACTACGGCGTCAAGTTTTTCTATTTTTTGTTTGGCTAAAAAGCTTTGCACGGCTTGCAGGCGCATGGGGAATTGATCCCACAATTCCCGAAAACGACGCAATTCCCGGGGGGGGTGTTGCACGTTCACCAGGGCGATCTTTTTCTCCCCATGAAAAAGAGCGATTTTGGTGGAGGTTGACCCCGGATTGATGACGCAGATCGTCACATCGTTGTTTTTTTTGGTTTGTGTATCACACATTTTTATCGCACCCTCATGCTTCAGGCGGCGCAAATATAACCAACGATTCGTTGATGTGCAAGGAAAATCTGGCGCCAAGGCGCTGCTTTTCGTCGCCTCAACAAGCGGCGTATGGAGTGCGACGCCGCCAGATGAGGATAGACGACATGATGCACACACTGACCACGGAAATTTTGATTTTGCAAAGTTTTATGACGATGAAATAAATGCCGGGATGCATTAAATATTATAGCATCGGATTAACGATAGCGACGCCGTGGATAATCTGGCCGTGATTCAAATCTTCGCTCCAGAGGAATTGACATTTTGCAGATTCGGCGGCGGAAATAATCAGCGAATCCCAGAAAGTGATTTTATATTGAATATGGATATCAATAGCATTGTCTATCAATTCAGGCGTTACAACGACAATCTCTAACTTTTTCAGAGTATTAATGATATTTTTCGCCAGGACGGGATTAGTATTTAATTTATTTACAGAAACAACAAAAAATTCCTGGATAACCTGCGTCGAAATAACGCCGTCGTGTTCGTTTTTTAAGAGCATTAATTGCTCTCGACTTTTCTTTTGTTTCACTGCATCGTGTCTGTCCAGACTATAAACGAGAATGTTCGTATCAATAAATATTTTAGCCACGATGCAGTTCCTCGCGGGTCCATTTTTCGCCTCTG
>JAJRST010000125.1 GCA_024278645.1 bacterium
CCCAAAAGCCAGATGGACGCCTATTTCGCCAAAACAAAGCTCGACGAGTTTTTGCTGAACGACAAAGAGCCGCACCGGGTTTACCCCCTGGGGCAATTGAGCGACCAGGCGCACTGGTCCTATTTTCATCAATCCGTCGAGGGCTATCATCCGGCGAAGCTGCGCATCTACCAGGACATTCGCGAATCCTGCCTGATGAACGGTTCCGACCCCGGCTTTGGCAACAGCCAGGCGCCGATCAACTGGAACGTCGTCAATATGTTGAACGCAAAGTATCTACTGGCGCAAGGCGGCCTGGATCACGCCAACCTGACGCCGGTTTACCAGGATCAGGCGCAAAAGATCATCGTCTATGAGAACAAAGCGGTGCAGCCGCGCGCCTTTTGCATCGGCGAAACCGAGCTCATTCCCGAACGCGAGGCGCGTTTACAGCGCCTGAACCAGGCCTCGTTCAGGCCGGATTCCGTGGCCATCATCGAAAAGGAGCTGTCGGACATTACGACCCCGAACCAATGGTCGGCGGAAATCACCCGCTACGAGCCGAATTACATCGACGTCCGGGTGACCACGGATGCACAGACGCTGCTGGTGCTCGGCGAAATCTTTTACCCGGCCGGCTGGAAAGCCTTTATCGGCGACGAGCAAAAAGAGATTTACAAGGTGAACCATATTTTGCGCGGCGTCGTCGTGCCCGCCGGCACGAGCGTCGTCCATTTCAAGCTGGAGCCAAAGTCCTATAAAGTCAGCACGGCGATGATGGGCGTCTCCATGACCATCGTCTACGTTCTGCTGATCATCGGCCTGCTGCCGGTGATTCGCAATTTGAAAAACAGGAATGCCGTGACGCAGCAAGGCGCGTGAGACATTATGTGCGGAATATGCGGCGTCATTGAAAAAAAAGCGGACAACCGCCAACTCGTCGGCGAGATGTGCCGGCTGCTGGCGCATCGCGGCCCGGACAATGCGGCGGTCTATCGATCCGGCGACGTCTGCCTCGGCCATCGCCGGTTGAGCATTATCGACCTGGCCACCGGCGATCAACCTATTTTTAACGCGGATAAATCCGTGGCCATCGTTTACAACGGCGAAATCTACAACTATCGCGAGCTGCGCGAGGAACTGCGCAAACGCGGCGCCGCTTTTCAGACCAACTCCGACACCGAAGTTATTTTAAAGTTGTACGAAACGGACGGCGCGCCCGCTTTCGCCCGCCTCAACGGCATCTTTGCCTTTGCCATTCTCGACCGGCGCAACGGCCAATCGCGCCTGGTGCTGGCTCGCGACCATTTCGGCGTCAAGCCGCTGCACTATTACCGCAAAGACGACCTCTTTTTGTTCGCTTCCGAATACAAAGCCCTGCTGTTGCATCCCGCCGTCGAACGACGGCTGAACCCGCAGGCGCTGCACCACCAGGTGAACCTGCGCTACAACCAGACCGACGAGACGCTGATCAAAGACATTTTTCGCCTGCCGCCGGCGCATTTCATGATTATCGAGGACGGCGCCATTCAAACCATCGAGCGGTACTACCAACTGGTCCCGGAGATCGATTATAAAAAATCCGAGGCGGAGTGGCTGGAGGAGATTCCCTTTTACCTGCGTCAGGCGGTCAAGCGCCAGCTCGTCGCCGACGTGCCCATCGGCGTCTACCTTTCCGGCGGCATGGATTCCGGCTCCATTGTAGCGATGATGCGCGACGTCGGCGTCGAGCAGGTGAACACCTTTACCCTCGGTTTCAACGAACCGACCGACGAGATCGACGACGCGCAGATCACCGCGGATTATTACCGGACCAATCACCACGTGCTGCGCATGGACATGAACCCGATGCGGCGCATGCCGGAAGTGATCTGGCACGCCGAGGAGCCAAAGATCAATTTGCTGCAGGGATTTGCCATGTCGGATTTTGTGTCGCGGCATCTGAAAGTGGCGCTCGGCGGTCTGGGCGGCGACGAGCTGTTCTCCGGCTATGACATCCACAAGTTTGTGCTGCCGTTCAACGGGCTGCATCGTCTCATTCCCCGCTGGTGGGAGTCGACGGCCGCCTCGGCCATGAGCGGCCTGTTCTACCGCCTGCAAACGGCGCTCTTGCCGATGAAATTCGATGAATATCGTCGCGGCCTGCAGATGGCGCTGGCGAGTGGGAATATTGCCAAATTTTATCTCATTCTGCGCAACGTGTGGGATTTTGATCGCGCGTATCTGCAAAAAATCTACGCCCCACAGTTTTTGCAGCATCAATTGACGCCGGTGGCGGACGCTTTTGCGCCGCTTTTTGAAAAACATGACGGGCAGACGCCGCTGGACCGGGTTTACTTTGCCGAATTCGGCAGCAAAATGCTGAACGACTATCTGCTGGTCGAGGATCGCATGTCCATGAGCCATTCGCTGGAGGAAAGGGTGCCTTTTCTCGACCTCGATCTGGTGCAGTTTGGCTTTTCCATCCCGGCGAGAATGAAAATGATCGGCGGCGAAACCAAGGGTTTGCTGCGCAAGGCCATGGCGCCCTGGCTGCCGGAAAAGATATTGAAAAAGAAGAAATGGGGATTCACCTTCAACCCCTACCTGCAATTTCAAAAAGACCTCAAGGCGACGGCGGAGCGGATATTGACGCGCCGGCGCATCGAGCGGGATGGCATCTTTAATTACAGCTACATTCGCGGCATCCTGGACGCGCCGCCGCATCCGCGCATGCGCTGGCACTATAATTTCATCTGGGTGTTGACCGGGTTTTATATCTGGAAAAAGATGTTTCTGGAGAGCGAGGGTTTTAAACAAAGAAATTTTGATATGAAGGATTTTTATGGCTAGTCCAACATCGGGGAATGAAAAGGGGGACGCCTTTCCGGCGCCCGTTGCTGACGAAATGTATTCCGCGGCCGCCGCTATGGGATGGCGAATTCGGACAAGTTAAAAGGGCATACAAGATGATTATGCGGATTTTAATAACGAGGCGTTATGGACAAGGTTGCTGAACTCGCCAAAATGATCGATCACTCGCTGCTGCACCCGACCATGACGGATGCGCAGTTGCGTGAAGGTTGTGACATTGCCAAACAGTACAACACCGCTTCGGTATGCATCAAACCCCACGCCGTCAAACAGGCCGTCAGGTGGCTGAAGGGATCGGGCGTCCTCGTCGGCACGGTCATCGGCTTTCCGCACGGCAACTCGACCATTGCCATCAAAAAGGCCGAGACGGAACGGGCGTGCCGCGACGGCGCCGTGGAAATTGACATGGTCGTCAATATCGGCAAGGCGCTGGGTGGAGACTGGGAGTATGTGGAAAAGGAGATCGCCGTCATTCTCCATGCCGCGCACCGTGGCGGCGCCATCCTCAAGGTCATTTTCGAGAACGACTATCTGCGGGACGAGCACATCATCAGGCTGTGCGAGATATGTTCAAAAGTCGGCGTCGACTTTGTCAAAACCTCGACCGGCTACGGCTTTGTCAAGGGAGAGGACGGCAAATACTCCTACCGGGGCGCCACGCATCATCATTTGAAACTCATGCGTCGGCACAGCGCGCCCGCCGTTCAGGTCAAGGCCGCCGGCGGCGTTCGTACGCTGGACGACCTGCTGGCCGTCAAAGAACTTGGCGTC
>JAJRST010000126.1 GCA_024278645.1 bacterium
CGCAGGTGAAAAAGTGCGTCTATTTGCGGTGAGCGCCGCGTTGGCGCTTGGGTGCGAATGTGCGATGTTTGCACTAAATCGGCAAAATTAGGGATCACGAAACGATTGCTAAAGGAAAATCAATTCTGGAGGCGCCCAGATTGCGAAAAATATATGGGCATGGTCGGTGGAAAAAAATGAAGGGCGTCGCAAAAGTCAAGCTGTCAGACAATACGATTCATACTGCTGAAATTCATTGGTATGAAGCATCGCTGGAGGGAGGCAAGGTTTACAGGACGCTGGATGATGAAAAAGCCAATATTTTTCTTGCACCCCAGCTCCATAGACGGTGTGAAAACGAGAAAAAGCATCACCTTGAGCGGAGTCGAAAGGCTTCGACTTCGCTCAGCCTGACAGGTGCGCAGGGGTTTTCCATCTCGCCCCCAAGCTCCGGCTTGGGGGCGCAAACCCCTTCCATGTCCGATCTCAAAATGTTAGCGCCAAGCTCTGCTTGGCCTCATTTCCACTCCACCTGACGGCAAGCAATATCCCGCGCCGACCCACCTTTTTAAATTCTTTTCACAACTCCCTCACCGCCTCAAAAAACGCCAGTACATTCTCCACCGGCGTGTCGTCCTGGATGTTGTGCGCCGGGGCGATGATATAGCCGCCGCCCCTGCCTAGGATGCCGGCGAGGCGCTTGACCTCGGCCTTTACCTGTTCGACCGTGCCGTGCGGCAGCAAATCCTGAATGTCGATGCCGCCGAAAAAGATGATCGAATCGCCGAAATTTTCCTTGAGAAAATTCGGCTCCATATCCTTGGCCAGCGGCTGCAACGGATTGAGGATGTCCAGCCCGATTTCGATAAAATCGGGGATGATGGGAATGATTGAGCCGCAGGAGTGCCAGGCGATCTTGATCTCCGGGTTGACGCGGCGGAACGCTTCGAACATGGTCTTGATGCGCGGTTTAAACACCTGCCGCCACAGTTCGGGCGAGATGAGCATGCCGTGTTGCGTCCCGAAATCGTCGCCGCACCAGATGACGTCGGCGCCCAGCCCGATCAATTGCTTTCCGATCTCCGTATTGACGTGCATGATTTTGTCGAGCAGCGCCGGCACATAAGGCGCCTCCATCATCAAGTCGAGCAGCAGCTTTTCCAGGCCGACAAGGTACCAGGCGGTCTCGAAAAAAGAGGTCTCCAGGTCGGCGACGATGCCATACGTGTCGCCGTATCTTGTCACGGCTTGTTTGGCGGCGTCGAAACGCCCTTCTGCGTAGGGATCGGGAAAATTGTAGTTTTCAATATCCTGCACCGTCTGCGCGTGCGCCAACGGATATTCGGCGAATTCATTGTACAGGCCGATGTCCCGGAAACGCATGCCCCACTCGTTTTCCAGCAGACCGTTGTCCAGCTTGCGCGTTGGAAAATCGTCGGGCGCGCAGGCGGCGATGCCGATGCAATCGTTGCCGAGATGCGTCAACAAATCCGTATGCGAAATGCGCGTGGACAGCAACGAGTCGAACGGCGGCTCGTAGGGCATGTTCATAGCCTTTGACAATTTTTCCGCCGCCTGCGGCGTCAGGTTGGCGAAAATCGGCGGCCGATCCGGCTCCTTTTTGTCGAGCACGGCCAATAATCGATCTCTTGGCTTCATATCAATAGTCCTCTCATTCAAACCTCTGAATGTAATTTCCGGCGCCGATAACAAAGGTTGACAACACCAGGACAATCAAGCCAAAGACGATGATGCGAATGGTGCGGCCGCTGGAGCCTTTCCACTCTTTTAAAATGAGTCCCCACATATTGCTGAACACAATGATGAAGGACATGTGGATGCTCCAACTGGCAAAGTCGTATTTTCCCATCTGCGTCGTGCCCATGCCGTAAAACATGAATTGCAAATACCAGGTGACGCCGGCGAGGGCGGACCAGAAATAGTTGGCCAGCCGCGGCGTATTTTCGAGCTTGAGGTAATCGTTGAGCGTTTTATTTTTCATGCTCAGGGCGATGCACCAGATGAAATTTGTGGTGAATCCACCGGCGAGAATGACGATGAACACCGGACTGTTGCTGAACAATCTCGGCGTTCCCGCCTCCACCGCCAGCTCGGCCAGCGGCTTGCCGGCGGCGATGCCAAAGGCAAAACAGGCGCTCATCACCCCGGCGAACAGCGCCACCCACACGCCTTTTTTCAGATCGAACTCTTTGATGTGCTCTCGTTTTTGCTCCTCGGACAATTCTTTATCCTTGTCGATGCCCGCCTTGCCGGTAATGGCGATGCCGATGAGCGCCACGACGACGCCGGCGAGCGTCACCCAGCCGGAGAGATGAGAAATGAGCATGCCGAATTGTCCGAAATAGACGGGAGGCACGAGCGTGCCGAACGTGGCGGTCATGCCCAGGGCCAGGGCCATGCCCAGGGACAGGCCGAGGTAGCGCATGGTCAGTCCAAAGGTGAGGCCGCCGATGCCCCAGAGCACGCCGAAAATGTAAGGCCAGACAAGGTTGTTCAACGGCACGCTCTTGAACAGGGCGAACAGATCGGGCACGGCGATGAGCGAGACGAGCCACGGGGCCAGAATCCAGGCGAAAAAGCCGCCCACCAGCCAGTAGACTTCCCAGGCCCAGTTTTTCACTTTATTGTAAGGAATGTAAAAACTGCCCGCGGCAAAGCCGCCCAGGGCGTGAAAGAAAATTCCCAGCATCGGATTCATCGATTTCTCCTTAGCAGATTCGGTTTACTCTAATGTTCAGCAGCTTTCCCAGTTTTTCGATTTTATCGGCAATGTGACCGACGCCCACGGCGCAGTGGTGCGCCGGCCCGGCTTGCGACCATTCGTTGACGAAGGCCCGTGCGCCGAGGGCAAAGCGATAGCGGCTGTTGGTGTTGCCGATGTGCAGCACCGGGCCGCGCACAGCCTCGCCTTCAGCCACAAGCAGCGACAGCTCTCCTTTTTTATCCTGCACCACGGACAGCACCGTGACCGGGCCCGGCTTGACCGACATCTGAATGGACAGACCCTTGCCCGGCTTGCCGTGATAGACCGGCAGGGGAACCAGCCACACCTGGCCGTCGGCAATGGCAAAATGCGCCGGGCCGTCGTGTCCCAAAAAGAGGACATCCCGGTCAAAATCCATCAGGTAAAATTCCGAAAAAGAGCCGCCGGCATCGAAAGCGTCCATGATTTTCATGGCCTGCACGTTTTTGACTTCATACTCGCCGGCCACGGGAATGTGGCGCGCGGTCAACAGCGTGTTGCCGGCGATGATCGAGGTCACAATGTCCTCATAAGCGGGATCGCCGGCGCCTTCAAAATAATAGGCCATCGCTGTAATTCCTTTTTGCTCAACGAGCATGTCCAGGGCGCAGGAGGTGCGCGCCGCGCGTTGCAGTTCGCTTTTTTCGCATTCCGGCGACACGTTGAATTTTTTATGAAATTCATCTATTTTGTCTTTAACGGAGCGGGCGTCGATGTTGTCGCGCACGGCTTTCAGTTCGCTCATTTCGATGAATTCGAAATGGCCGCCAAAGACAGAGGCGTGCTGCGTCAGGTCGCTGTAGACGTCGAGCATGCCGCCGTAATAGCTACCGAGCAGACCGACGCGGTTGTCGCGCATCACCGCGCGAACATGCGCGGCGCCGATCCAGTTTGCAATTTCCCGCCAGGCGACGTCATCCTGCAGAAAACCGGTGACCAGGTGATAATCGATGCCGGCGCGATTGAAAACGCTGGCAATTTCCGGCGCGGCGCACGCCTGGCAGTGGGCCAGCCATTCGCCGGTCATCAGGCCGCGATCGTTGAGAGCGTTAAAGGCGTCATAGTCGATGGCCGCCACCGGCTGCAAATTGAGTACAATGACCGGTTTATTGGCGCGTTGGACGACCGGCAGCACGGTTGAGGACAAGGCGTAGGTGGAGATGAACAGAAAGATGATCTCAACATCCGGGGCGCCGAGCAAATTTGATGCAGCGGCGGCTTTTTCCGGCCTGTCCACCAACCCGGCGTCGACGACCTCGGCCCCGTGCTTTTCGATGTTCCGCCTGATTATTTGATGATACGCCAACAGCCGCTGTTGCAGGCCGTCAAACTGATCCCAATAGGTCTCCAGGCCGATGCCGAACAATCCAACCTTCATATTTTTGTCTCCGTCACTTTGCCGCCAATGGCGAATGTTTCATTGATTCCGAGTTTGAGTGCGAGGAAATGCATGAGATAAAACAGGGGAACGACGTGCGTGATCGGCGTCAGGTGCTCCGGAATTTCCTTGTCGTAAAATTGGAACGTTGTGGCGCCGGCGCGTCGTACGGTTTCCAAAAGTTTTCGTGATCTTGCAAAAGCGGGGCCGGGCGCCTCGACCGAAATGACCACCGCATCCCGCGCCGCTTCCTTGGGGCCGTGATCGTATGCCGCCGCGGACAGCCCAATGGCCGCCAGCCTGGCGCTTTCCTGCAGGCCCAGCGCGCCCATCAAGGAGGTCGCGATATTCGGCCCGCTGCCGAGGATGACGACGCCGTTCAGTCGTTTTTGCCGCCGGAGATCAAAAATTACTTCAGCCGCCTGCCGTCCCCAATGTTCGTACGCCTGCATTGACGCCGCCAGGAGATCGACGGCCGGCTTTACATCGATGCCGTGACCGTTGTACAGGGCGATCAATGTATTGATGTAGGTCTTGGAAGAGGTGAACTGCTCCTCGCCCGCTTTAATGAAGATATTCTTTTCAACATTTTGTCCTTTCGCCAGGGGGCTATCCTCGTTGTTGACGACGGCGATGTAACGTTCAAAGCGCCGACGACACCACAATGTTTCCGAACTACGGCCCGATTGCGAGATCAGAACGCCCAGCGGCAATTTTCTTTTGGTGTTTATATAGTCATAGTATTCGGAGGCCAGTTCCGCCTCGATGGCAATGCCCTGGTATTTGAGCGCCAACGCGGCAAAACAGGATGAACCCATACCCAGGTAGGGAACATTGCGCGGCAGACGCTCTCCCAGCGTCGCTTCATAGCAGCGCCTTGCGGCGTGTGGAGTTTCTTGTATTTCGTCGATCATTGTCTTCATATCTCAGGAGCGGACGACGCCGTTTGTTTTTGTTTTCGTTTTACATGGAAGAAATCCTTACGAGCTTTATGGTAAGAATAAAATTTCAAAATCCAAACAGGAAATTGAAAAAGAGAATATGAAAAGATAAAGCCATAAAAAATGAATGGGGCGCAGGCAACCCTCGAGATTCTTTGGACTTGAATCCCACTCCGGATTTTCTTATTTTTACCTCAAGCCCACTCTTCCGAACATTCGACATATCCCTGGAGTATCATGAAAAAATCACGCGTCGCCCTGGTTCATTGCGACTCTTACGATTATAAAAACGTCCTCGCCGCCGTAGAGCGCGGCCTCGACCTGTTGGGCGGTCTCGATCAATTTGTTCACGCCGACGAAAAAATGCTGCTCAAGCCGAATGTGCTCGCCGGCGACCGGCCGGAGCGGAGCATTTCCGTGCATCCGCTGGTCTTTCGCGCCGTGGCGGAAATGACGCTGCGACGGACAAAAAACGTCGTCTACGGCGATTCGCCCGGATTCGGCCGCATCGCCACGCAAATGAAAAAGTCCGGCATGCACGAGGTCGCCGACGAGCTGGGCGTGCTCCTGGCCGATTTTGAGCATGGCC
>JAJRST010000127.1 GCA_024278645.1 bacterium
GCATTGAGGTCGCCGGCGATGACGAACGGGTCGGGTTTGTTATAGCCGCCGCGCACGCCGTCGTCGTCGTACAGCGCGGGATCGTCTTCGATGTACAGCGCCCAGAATTTGATCTCGTCAAAATTGCGGCGGCCGTTGCGATCCTCGGGGCCGTCAAAAACCGGAGGCGTCGGGTGCGACATGAACAGGTGCAGCGTGGCGCCGTGCACGCGCACGGGAACGTCCCAATGCGATTTGCTGGACAAGCGAAAGATGGCCAGCTCCGCCTCGGAATAAAATCCCGGCGGGATATGATTGCCGGGCAAGTCCTTCCACAAGAACTTTTGAAAGGTGCGCACGTTCGCCTCGTCAATGGGAAATCGTGACAACAGGGCCATGGAGTACTGCCCCGGGTAGGCGCCGTAGCCGTAGCAATCGACGCCGTGCGTACGCGCGCCGATGTGCGTCGAATCGGCGACGACGCCGTCGTTGTCCAGATCGAACCCGGTGCGAATGCCGGTGTTGCAGGGGGCGGCGAAAACGTATGGGTAGTCAATGGCCTGCTCGCCCTGCCTGAGGTAGGCGTCGCGAAAGCGGCGGGCGTTTGCGGCCAGATCGCCCGGGAAGGCATAGTCATGATCGATCTCGTTGACGACCAGGATGTCCGGCCGCACCTTTTGGATAATTTTCGTTGCGGCGAGAACCTGCTCGTCGCGGCCAACGCCGTTCTCATCCACGTCTTGCAGCTTTTCCGTGGACAGCTCGCGGATGTTGAACGTCGCCACGCGAATTGTTTTGATCTCTTTTTGACAGCCGGTCACGAGAACTCCCAGAATAAGTAAAAAACTGATTTTTAGCATCATATTATCGCCTTTAGCAGTGGTTTGAAAAAACAATTGACGGCAAAACGATTTGACGACCGAACAGGTGTTTCCTGTGCGGCAGACCGCGTCGTCGCTTCGCTCCTCGCGGTGACTTTTTGCCGGTCGCCGTTCGTCCAAAGATATGAAAATTTTTCATATTCAAACAATAAATTCATACCATTCCGACATCAAGGCGAAAAAATTTTATTTCATTAAAATTTGTTGATTGTAGACGCTTGTTTTCAATGAACCGAGGGCCTCGCATTATTCAACAATGGCATGTTTGTTGATTAAACACTCCCGATGATGCAATGCTTCCTGAACCATGCCTGATGTTCATTGATCCATATACAATCCGGCAATGAAACGAAACTTTTTCTTTCCGTTGTGAAAATTAAAACAGCAACCGTGCCATGCACGAGGAGGAGTCCATGCGTTACGTTACTTTTTTTCTTTTGCTTTTTGCGCCGGTCGTCATGCTCGCCCAGGGCTCTTTTGATCCGGCCGCCTATGCGCAGTTTTTGCAGGACAACGCCGACATGACGGCGCAGCAGCTCATCGAGCGCCATCAACCGTCGACGCCTTTTTACAATTCCCGCGCCGACGCGTTTGACGTTTCCGATTTTGACTATCTCGACTCCATTCAAATCAAATATGAACTCACCGCGGACGAAATGGAAAAGCTTAGCCGCAATCGCTTCGTGGTCACCGAGCGGCTGAGCTACGACTGCTTTGGCCGCGCCTTGCATGACATCTATAAAAAGGACCTGCCGGTGTTCGTCACCTCGGACGCCATTCTCTACGCGCTGCACTTTTCTTATGACCGTATTTTATTCGATATCGAAAGGTCGCTGCTGGAGGATAAACTGCATCGCGTGCTCGACGCTCTTTACAAAAGCTATCCGACGCTGCTGGCCAAATACACGGTACAGACGAGCTTGATGGATGCGCTCAAAGATGTCGACATCTATATCACAATGGCCAAATCGCTGCTCGACGAATCCCTGGCGTCGCCGCAGTTTGCCGACGCCGCGACGCTGGAAACCCTGTGGCGGGCGGTGCAGAGCGAGCAAATGATCGCCATGCCGCTGTTTTCCGAGCGCGACCGCAATCTCGATTTCAGCCAGTTCACCGTGCGCGGCCACTATACGGACGAGTTCTGGGACGAAAACGGCAAGCGCACGCTGGGCAATTATTTCAAAGCGATGATGTGGCTCGGGCGCATGGACTTTTACCTGACGCCGCCGCCGGACTTTATAAACCCCTGGAGTCAGGAGGAAATTCAGCGCATGCTCGCCGGGGCGCTGCTGCTGAATGAGTTGCTCGACATGAGCGGCGCCAGAGGCGAGCTGCAACAGATCGACGAGGTGATCACTTTCATGGTCGGTGAAAGCGACAACCTGACGCCGGATGAACTCGCCGGCGTCGTCCGCGATATGGACATCTCGCCGCTGGACGTGTATGACGACCTCATTTACGATCGCTTGCAGCACGAACTGCTGTCGCAAGTCAACTACGGCCAGCGCATCATGTCCGCCTTTTTTATGGTCGATCCTTATGCGCCGACGCCCGATCCGCTGCCGGTCTCCTTTCGCCTGCTCGGTCAGCGGTTCATCCTGGACTCCTATATTCTGGCCAACGTCGTTTATGACCGCATCATTTACCGGGGCGAAAAAATCTGGCGGCCCATGCCGGATCCGTTGGACGCCATGTTCGTCC